>JBIIEY010000245.1:0-3821 GCA_044237595.1 Burkholderiaceae bacterium
CGACTCGCTCGCCAGAAATAGTCCCTTGCTAATATGGAGCCCGCTTCAACTAATCGGGTACAGGATCAAAACGGTCAATTTATGCACAGGACCATATTTAAAACCCCCATCGTCAATACGGTGTTGAGGCAATTTTCCGTTAATTTTTTGCGTTTAAGCGGCTGGAAAATAGAAGGGCAGCTTCCCGCCGAAGCGACTAAATGTGTTTTTATCGCCGCTCCGCATACCAGCAATTGGGATCTTCCATTCACACTGATGGTCGCTTTTGCCTTGCACCTAAATATCTACTGGATGGGCAAAGCCAGTATTTTTCGTTTCCCGTTTGGCGGAGTGATGCGCTGGCTGGGAGGTATTGCAGTCAATCGCGAACAATCAAATAATTTGGTCGCCGCGTCGGCACAGGCTCTCATTGAGGCTGATGGTCCGGTGCAACTGGTTATCCCACCGGAGGGTACTCGCAGCAAAACACGTTATTGGAAAACCGGTTTTTATTACATCGCCCTTGAAGCGAATGTACCCATCCTGATGGCATACATGGATTATTCACGAAAGATAAGCGGCATCGGCCCCTTACTAACACCCACCGGCAATATCGAGAATGACATGCAGGTCGTGAAAGATTTTTATGCTCCGTTTAAAGGCAAAAATGCAGATCAGTTTGAGCCTTCTGGCTAATGCAAATAGAGTGCTTGTAAGTCGCCAGGCTACATCCCACTATCCCCTCACCCCCGATCTACCCACTAACTCGCCTAAGCTATAATCCTCGTAAGCAGTTTCTTTAACTGCCTGCGTCTCGCCGTAGTTCAATGGATAGAACGAGTGCCTCCTAAGCGCTAGATACAGGTTCGATTCCTGTCGGCGGGACCAACACCTCAATATCGTTCGCTTTTACCGGCAAAGTTTCTCCAGCAAAACTGCGTCAGTACTGCCACCTCGAACTGACGCCAGCCTGAGTTTGGTTTCCATCGCACTGACAACTGCGCCCTGCGCTTGCTTGCCTGCATAACGAATTACCTGCTCCGATCCCATTTTTTTGCTATCGCAATCGATAGTCGTGAGCACTTTCTCGGACGACACTTCATTACCTTCCAGCGTGGTGATGGGTTTGAGGTAGTCAGTGAGTGTCCACACCTTGATTCGCCCCTGCTCACGGCTCACAGGGGTGGCTTCATGAAATTCCTCGGCTTCTGCATGGCGCTGATATGCAACCCATTCCGCATGAGCAAACGCGCAGGTGAATGCCAGAGTCGAGGCCAGTAAAAAATTTTTCATTCGCTGTGGTCAGTTGAGTTTGCGTGGTTCGCCGAAGCTGCCTTCTTTCGGATACAGGAACGTGGTCTTGCTCGGCCCCATACCGACGATCTGAACAATCGCGCCCTCGTCACCACCGCCGTCGTAATGCACGCCACCAGCCGGATGAAACATATAGCTGCCCGCCTTCAGCGGTACGGTCGCCGTCGGATCCCAGCTGTCATCCTTGCCGGCGTGCCAAGTCCCCTGAATGACAGTGACATGACGGTCTTCGTCATGAAAATGCGGCGAGCTCATCACACCCGGTGGAAAATGTGCACGAATCACGTATTGACCCGGTTTGTTCAGATCGCCATAAATGACCGCGATCTTGACGCCACGACCGGCATCTTTCCAAACGATGCGCTCTGGCGGTACTTCCAAAAAGTCTTTTTCGCCGGGCGCCGAAAAGCTGGGCGACATCACCAGCACACTCGCCAGACCTAGGGCACAGCCAATGAACTTCAAGTTATTACGCAGCTGGTATCGCATAGCATTTCTCCCAACAGAAAAATAAACCAAAGAAAAATAACATATCTGCATGCGCAGGTCAGTGAATGCCGGCGTTCCCCAAGTCCACAGGCATGGAAATTTCAGAAGTCAAAGCGAACAGGGGCATAATGCCGGCTGGCATCAGCGCTCAGGCCATGCCCCACGGTAAACCCACGACAAAGGATAACTATGAAGCTGGTACGTTACGGCCGTCTAGGCCATGAAAAACCCGGATTAATTGATCAGGACGGCAAGCTGCGCGACCTGTCAGACATCATCGATGACATTGGCCCCGCCCAACTGTCGGAAAAAACACTGGCGAAACTTGCCAAGCTCAAGCCGGCAAAGCTTCCCGCAGTACGCGGCAAGCCACGCCTCGGAACGCCCGTCTCGGGAGTAGGAAAATTCATCGGCATCGGCCTGAACTACTCGGATCATGCGGCCGAATCAGGCATGCCCATCCCGGCTGAACCTATCGTCTTCATGAAGGCGGTGACTTCGCTCTCCGGACCGGATGATGATGTGATGCTGCCCAAGGACTTCAGTAAGGCTGACTGGGAAGTGGAGCTGGGGATCGTGATCGGAACCAAGGCGCAGTACGTCAGCGCGAACTCTGCTCTTGATTACGTGGCGGGCTATTGCCTGATCAATGATGTGTCCGAGCGTGCCTTTCAGCTCGAACGCGGTCCGCAGTGGGACAAGGGCAAGGGCTGTGACACCTTCGGTCCGGTAGGACCATGGCTGGTGACCAAGGATGAGATCCCTAATCCTCAGCGCCTCGGCATGTGGCTCGATATCAATGGCGAGCGCCGGCAGACCGGTAATACGCGCACCATGATTTTTTCGGTAGCGAAAATTGTCAGTTATCTGAGCCGGTTCATGACACTGATGCCGGGCGATATCATCGCCACCGGTACGCCACCGGGTGTGGGCATGGGTATGAAGCCACAACAGTTTCTTGTGCCCGGCGATGAAATGCATCTGGGTATCGAGGGACTGGGCGAGCAACGTCAAAAAGTGGTGCGTTACAAGAAGTCCGCATAAGCAAACTGCCGGGCGCCGATCTTACTCGGCGTCCGGCTGTCTCGCGGGCGATGCTGCGGCAAATGGCTCAAGCTCGAGGCAGGCGGCATTGATGCGCATAATCGTCGGCATGGCCGACAAATCACATTGCATGCGCTGCGCATTCGCGACTTGAGGCACCAGAAAGCAATCCGCATATCCCGGCGTATCGCCGAAACAATAACGCCCCACTCTGCTATCGCTCGCCAGAATTTTCTCCACGCTCGCAAGACCCTGCTCAACCCAGTGTTTGTACCAGCGATCCTTTTCGGCTTCGGAAAGCTTCATCTCATTGACCAGATAACGCAGCACCCGCAGATTATTGAGGGGGTGTATGTCACAGGCAATCGATAAGGCCAGACTTCGGAGCCAGGCGCGATCGAGCGCATCCTTTGGCAGTAATGCTGGATTCGGATGAACTTCTTCCAGATATTCGATGATAGCCAACGACTGCGTCAGGGTCGCGGGTTGTCCTTCCATTTGCAGCGCGGGTACCAATGCATCGGGACTGAGCTGCCGGTAAGCAGGTGTCAGTTGTTCACCACCATCTTTCAGCAGATGCACCGGTACGACGGTATACGGCAATCCCTTCAGATTGAGGGCGATACGCACACGATAGGATGCGGAGCTGCGAAAGTAGCTATAGAGTTTCATGTCAGGTCGGGCGCTGTAATTTGGCTGGAATATAACTCGATTATGCCACTTGCCCACGCGGTGAATTTCTGTGTAGAAATTCTGGCAAAGCGGTACAGATCACAGTGAGGGGGGTATGTGAAGCTTCAGCATAAAAGGGAACTGATCGAAGATGATCTCCACCCATCTTCGCCAGCTATTTTTTGGAGATCCCTATGTTGCCCCCATCCTCTGCCACGCATTCCCCTGCCCCGCCATCCACCGCTTCATTGACCGACACACCAGAAACGCCGTTAGCCCCTTACCTGACCGTCGGTCAGCGCGCAGCCTTACGGAGTGGCTCC
>JBIIEY010000246.1:0-3818 GCA_044237595.1 Burkholderiaceae bacterium
ATGCTCAACTCGGCCAATCAGGCCTGGACCATGTACCCCGGCCTCTCGCACGGCGCGTATGAATGCCTGCATGCCCATGGCACCTCTGAGCAGCAAGCGCTCTACCTGCCAAAGCTGGTATCAGGTAAGTGGACCGGCACCATGTGCCTCACCGAAGCGCATTGCGGTACGGATTTGGGTTTGCTTAGAACCAAAGCGGTGCCCGTGGCCGATGGCAGCTACCGCCTCACAGGCAACAAGATTTTTATCTCGGCGGGTGAGCATGATCTCGCTGCCAATATCGTGCATCTAGTGCTCGCACGACTGCCGGATGCGCCGCCCGGCACCAAAGGTATTTCACTGTTTGTTGTGCCTAAATTTGTGCCGGATGCACAGGGTCAGCCGGGCGAGCGTAATGCCATTACTTGTGGCGCGATCGAACACAAAATGGGCATTCACGGTAACGCCACCTGCCAGATCAATCTTGATAGCGCTACCGGTTGGCTGATCGGCGAGCCGCATCGCGGACTCAACGCCATGTTTGTGATGATGAATGCCGCTCGCCTTGGCGTGGGCATGCAGTCACTTGGCCTGACGGAAGTCGCCTACCAAAATGCGCGTGCCTATGCACGTGAACGCATACAGGGCCGTAGCCTGACGGGACCGAAGTCTGAATCTCAGCCAGCCGATACCATCATCGTGCACCCCGATGTGCGCCGCATGCTGCTCACTGCACGTGCTTTTGCTGAAGGTGGACGTGCATTCACTTCGTACATAGCCTTGATGATTGATCGCGAATTGAATCACCCCGATGAAGATGAGCGCAAGCAAGCCGCTGATGAGGTGGCATTGCTTACACCGATCATCAAAGCCTTCCTCACTGATAACGCCTGGATCGCGACTTCCGAAGCATTGCAAGTCTTTGGCGGTCATGGCTACATCGCCGAATGGGGCATGGAGCAATATGTCCGCGACGCACGCATCAACATGATCTATGAAGGTACCAACACCATACAGTCGCTTGATCTGCTAGGCCGTAAAGTGCTGATGGACAACGGCGAGAAGTTGCGCGCCTTCGGTGACAAGATCAAAGTATTCATTGATGAGAACGGTACCGATGAGGCGATGTCTGAATTCATCACGCCACTGGCAGATATTGGTGACAAGGTCACCAAGCTGACGATGGAAATTGGCATGAAAGCATTTCAGAATCGTGATGAAGTCGGCGCAGCTGCCGTGCCGTATTTGCGTGTACTTGGTCATCTGGTGTTCGCGTATTTCTTTGCCCGCATGGCAAAGATTGCGCTGGAAAAATCATCTAGTGGCGATGATTTTTATCAGGCCAAGCTCGGTGTGGCCCGGTTCTATTTCGCGCGTCTGCTGCCAGAGACAGCGATGCTGATACGACAGGCGCGTTCGGGTGCCGGTACGCTGATGGCGATGGATGCCAACTTATTCTGATTGATCGCTATGTCCACTGCACCCATCCGAAAAGTCGCAATCCTTGGTGCTGGTGTCATGGGGGGCCAAATAGCCGCGCACTGCATCAATGCCCGTGTACCCGTCATTCTTTTTGATTTGCCCGGCAAGCCAGATCAACCGCGCAATGCGCTGGCTCAGCGGGCAGTCGATAGCCTGAAAAAAATAAATCCTGCGCCATTGGCTGACAATGATCAGGCAGGATTGATCGAAGTCGCTAATTTTGACGATGATTTGTCGCGTCTGGCTGAGGTGGATTTGCTGATCGAAGCGATCGCCGAGCGCATGGATTGGAAACACGCGCTTTACCAAAAAATCGCTGCCCATGTTCCCGCGCATGCGATTTTTGCGACCAACACTTCTGGCTTATCCATCAACGCCCTGTCGTCGGTACTCGACGAAAATTTGCGCGCCCGCTTTTGCGGCGTGCATTTTTTCAATCCACCGCGCTATATGCATTTGGTTGAGCTCATCAAAACATCGCATACCAGTGCCGATATTCTGGATCAGCTTGAATCGTTTCTCACTGCAACTCTTGGTAAAGGCGTCGTGCGGGCAATCGATACGCCCAACTTCATTGCAAACCGAGTCGGTATTTTTGGCATGCTGGCGATCATGCGCGAAGCAGAAGCCTTCGGACTTTCTTATGATTTGGTAGATGACCTTACCGGCACACGTTTGGGTCGCGCCAAATCAGCTACGTTTCGCACCGCAGATGTCGTCGGATTAGATACGCTAGGGCATGTGATTGACACCATGCAGCGCAACCTGCCGGATGATCCTTTTCATGCGTTGTACCAGAGTCCGCCCGTGCTGCAGCGACTGATTGACGAAGGCCATCTGGGTCAGAAATCCGGTGTCGGTTTTTATAAAAAATCAGGTAAAGATATCTTGCGGCTGGACGCCAGTCGGCATGATTACGTACCTTCCGGTGCGAAGGCCGACGATCTGATCGTTCGGATGCTCAAAGAAAAAGATCCGGCCAAGCGCATCAAAGCCTTACATGATGCAAGCCATCCGCAAGCGAAATTTTTGTGGGCTGTCTTGCGTGATGCCTTTCATTACATTGCAGTGCATTTGCACGCGATTGCCGACAATGCACGTGATGTGGATTTTGCATTGCGTTGGGGCTTTGGCTGGCAGCAGGGACCGTTCGAACTCTGGCAGGCAGCGGGTTGGCAGCAGATCGCGCATTGGGTGAAAGAAGATATCGATGCAGGGTGCGCATTATCCTCAGCGCCCATGCCCGACTGGGTATTTGACGGGCGCGAAGGGGTGCATCGTCCTGAAGGTTCCTGGTCGGCGTCAAAGCAGGCTTACGTACCGCGCTCGCATCTGCCTGTCTATGCGCGTCAGCAGTTCCGTGCATCGCTTGTCGGCGATGACCACCTTAGTCCAGCAGTGGCGGGCACCACAGTGCATGAAGATGCCTCGGTTCGGCTTTGGCATATGAATGGCGATGTATTGATTCTGTCGTTCAAAACCAAGTTGCACGTGATGGGCCCCGACGTTATTGCCGGTATCGAGCGGGCTGTGTCCGAAGCTGAAAAAAATTACCGGGCGCTGGTGATCTGGCAAACCGATGTTGCCGAAGGTGGCGCATTTTCAGCGGGTGCGGATTTACAAGCGATGCTCCCGGTGTTCATGATGGGTGGTGTGAAGGCCATTGAACCGGTGGTTGCGAATTTTCAGCGCGCGATGATGCGCATCAAGTATGCAAGCGTGCCGGTGGTAGCGGCTGTGGGTGGCCTCGCACTTGGTGGCGGCTGCGAACTCATGCTGCATGCTAGTCGACGTGTGGCTTTGCTTGAATCGTACGCGGGGCTGGTGGAGGTGGGTGTCGGTTTGCTTCCGTCTGGCGGCGGCCTGAAAGAAATCGCGCTGCGTGCGGCACAGGAAGCAAAAGGTAATGACATCTTCCCGTTTCTCAAAGATCGGTTCACGCATGCGGCAACCGCAGCGGTTGCCAAATCTGCGCATGAAGCGCGCCGCATGGGTTATCTGCAAAGCGATGATGTGATCGTTCTGCACGCACATGAGTTATTGCATGTCGCGATCACGCAGGCGCTGGCATTGGCTGATGCGGCGTATCGACCATCGCTGCCCACGCTGATCCCGGTGACGGGCCGCTATGGCATTGCCACGATACGCGCGCAGCTGGTCAATATGCGCGAAGGTGGTTTTATCTCTGCGCATGATGAGCACATCGCGACATTGATCGCCGACGTCGTGTGCGGTGGTGATATCGAGCCGGGCAGTCTTGTCAGTGAGCAGTGGTTGCTGGACAAAGAGCGTGCGGCATTCATGTCATTGCTAGCGGATCCGAAGACGCAAGAGCGGATTATGGGCCTGCTGCAGAC
>JBIIEY010000247.1:0-3812 GCA_044237595.1 Burkholderiaceae bacterium
AGGTGTGAGACCAATCGCGGAGTAACCACCGCGCAGTTTCATGGATTCGGCAGCCAGCACGATGTCGCCACACAAACCGAGCCCAATCCCGCCGCCGCCCACCGCGCCGTTAATGGCGCAGACGACCGGAATCTCGAGCAGCGATACCAGACGCAGGGCTGCATGCACAGGTTCCAGCAATCCCCGCAGGGTATCGACCAGCGGACGCGAGGTATCGGCAAAGGCATTGACATCGCCGCCGACACAAAACTGTTTGCCATTGGCCGTGATCAGCAAAGCCCGGATGGATTTATCGCCGGCCACCTGCTCGATCGCTGCAGCAAAGGCTTCGGCCATTGCCAAATCAAGCGCATTGGCGCGCGCGGGGTTGTTAAAAGTAATGATGGCAAGCGCGTGGTCAATCTCGACCGTGAGCGGGGAGGACATGGCAGGCAACTCCAGGGCAATTCACGAGGGTGGGAAATTCAGCGTTTCCATCCAAAGCCGGCAGCGGCGTTGAGGTGGCGCCTCCAAGGATACGGACAATTACCGCATGCCATTCTAACAAAGGAAGCCCGCTGCTCCGCACTCTGCAGACCCTGATTCGCGGGAAGATTTCCCATACGCATTGTGATCGGAAAGCCGTAAGCTTCAACACCGCGAATGGGCTTGCCTGCTCGCAAAAGTAGACCAAGTTACACAAAATTATAAAATTAGAAACATAAAAACAAGATCATGCGTAAAACCTCTTCCCCCAAATTTTCATTGATTGCCCTGTCCGTGATGGCGATGTTTGCCGGGACAGCGTTGGCACAAACTACCGAAGAGAGAGCCGCCGACAACAAGGGGGACAAGGCCCTGCCGCAAGTCGAAGTGGTGGGTACTTCGCCACTTCCCGGCATCGGCATCGAGAAAGACAAGCTGCCCTACGATGTGCAGACCGTCACCAGTGAACAGATGTACCAGTCGCAAACACTGAATCTCACCGACTTCATGTCGCGCAATCTGCTGGGTGTGAACATCAATGAAGTTCAGGGCAGTCCGTTTCAGGCAGACATTACTTATCGGGGTTTTCGTTTGTCGGGAATTCTGGGTTCGTCGCAAGGCATGTCGGTCTATCTGGACGGCGTGCGGGTGAATGAGCCCTTTGGTGATGTGGTGAACTGGGACATGATTCCTGAGGCCGCGATCGGCAATGTGACGCTGGTACCGGGTTCGAATCCTGTGTATGGCCTCAATACCTTGGGTGGCGCGCTGGCTTTCACCACCAAATCCGGACTCACCGCACCGGGTGGTGAAATCAAATTGCAGGCGGGTAGTTTTGGACGCGTGCGCACAGACATCAGTCATGGCAGCAAGGGCAATGATGGCTATCACAGCTTCATCTCTGCGACTGGCTTCCGCGAAGATGGGTGGCGGGATTATTCCAGTGGTAATTTGGGTAATGTGTTTGCGAAGATTGGACGTCAGCAGAATGACAGTAATTGGGATTTGTCCTTGCTGGTGGGACGCAGCAGTTTGCTAGGGAATGGACTGTTGCCGAGCTATAGCTATGGCGAAGATGGCGATGATCCTGCTTCAGCAGGCATGTATGAAACGAATCGCAAGTGGGTCTATACCCACCCGGACCGCACCAGGAATGAATTACAGCAGTTGACTTTTAATTTCCAACGTATTTTGGATGCCAATACGGAGTTGGCCGCCAATGCCTACGTTAGAAACAGCAAGCGGAAAACTGTCGGGGGAGATGCAGAACGCGAAGAAGACGCTGGAACCTACGCAAATGATGCTGTGCTTAACTACACCGCGACATCACAAAACAGCTACGGTACGAGTATCAACCTCACCAAGCTGATGGACAAGCATCAAATAACTACGGGTGCGTCAGTTGATGCGAGCAGAGTTGGCTACGGCTCCAGCCAGGCAGATTGCGACACCAACATCGACTCAACGCGCGCGCCTTACGGCTGCGATACTGCCGAAGACCATGCACGACTAAAGGGCAGAACAACAGCCTTTGGCATCTATGCATCTGACACCTGGAGCGTCTCGGAAAAAACGTTCGTGACCACCTCTGGCAGATTCAATCATGCCACCGTTAACAACAGACTCAATACCTACGTTGATGCAGATGGTGATCCTCTTTCCTCTACGAGAGTTACCTCCGACAAGTTTACTTACAACAGCTTCAATCCCTCAGTTGGGGTTACCTATAAACCAGTGCAGACAATTTCAGTCTTTACCAACATCGGCCAAAGCAATCGTGTGCCAACATCTATCGAGCTGGGATGTGCGGACTCAAGCTACCCCTGCCGCCTTCCGACTGGTCTGCAGGCCGATCCCTACCTAAAACAGGTCATTGCTCAAACACTGGAGACCGGCCTGCGCTGGCAGCTTTCGAGCGACAGCGGTATATCTGCCGCCCTTTATCGTTCGGAAAACAAAGATGATATTTTGTTCCGAGCAGTGAGCTCGAGTGGACTTGGTTATTTCAGTAATTTTTCCAAGACGCGTCGCCAAGGCGCTGACATCACTGCCTACACCGCGCTTAAATCACTATCACTGCGAATCAGTTATAGCTATCTTGACGCCACCTATCAGGACAGCGGCACTCTGTTTGGAGGTGAACGAAATATATCGGTCACACCCGGCACCAAAATTGCTGGCCTACCCGAACATACTTTTCGTATCAATGCAGACTGGCTAGCAACTCCAAAAATGACAATCGGAGGTACTTTATTGACGACATCCAGTTTGGTGACACAGGGTAATGAAGATGGAAAAATTCCAGACGACGAAACTGTTAATGCCAAAATAAGTGGTTACACTCTTCTGCACCTACATGCAAACTATGAAGCAGAAAAAGGGCTCGATTATTTCGCACGAATCAACAACGTATTTGATACGCGGTTTGAAACCTACGGCATGATGGCGATGAGTATGTTCAACGCCAACGGCAGTCTGATAGATTCATCAACTTCAGCAACCGGCCCCAACGTCAGCCGCTTCGTCGCCCCCGGCGCCCCACGTCACCTGATGGTCGGCCTGCGTTACCGCTTCTAAGACTTTTCTTCAACCTCCCTCGTAGTCATCCTCGGGCATGCAGATCACCGCATGCCCGTTTTTTTTTGACTACTTCAAACTGAACCAACCAACGAGAATCAGACCTTACGCTAGACCATGCCGCTTCGCATACTGATGTAATTCAATCGGCGTGTACACACCCAGTTTTTGCCGAATCGAGGATTGATAATTGGCCACCGTCTTGGTACCCAGATGCAGGCGCTGACCGATTTCATCGACGGTTTGTCCATTGGCCAGCAAGCGAAATATCTCGAATTCCCGCGGCGCCAATTGCAAATGGGGTGCGCTTTCTTTTTCTGCTTCTGCTACGGCCGAGACCAGATCATCTGAGATCGGCTTTTCACCGCGCATGACCTGATGAATGGCATCCACCATGCGTTCAGGTGGCATGCTTTTGGTGAGATATCCACTCGCTCCAGCGCGCAATGCCTGCAGGGCGAGCGCAGCATTTTCATGCATGGTGAACACCAGCACACGCTGCTCGGGATAGCGCTGCATGATCCTGCGCATGCTTTCAAGACCACCCTGCCCCGGCATGGATAAATCCATCACCACCACATCTGCAGTCGTGTGCGCGAGCATGCCATAAGCCAGTTCACCACTGTCGGCTTCACCCACCACTTGCAGTGCAGGATCCAGCTCCAGATAGCGTTTATAACCGGCACGAACCACCGCATGATCATCCACCAGCAGTACACGAACGATCTCAGTGGACATGGGCCACCTCACTGATCGTGGTCGTGTCCAAG
>JBIIEY010000248.1:0-3802 GCA_044237595.1 Burkholderiaceae bacterium
CCACGCGCGAACCGTTGCGCCTGGTATTCCAAATGAATCCAGCGTGGCGACCGGAGCCTGCCGATAATTCAAAAACATGCCGTTCAACTGCACTGGCCTCTCGCTCACGCGAATTTTCAGCAGAGATAATGGACGATTACCGACGATGGTCAGAGAGCCAAAGCCCTGCGCGCCATCGAGGCTGATTTTATTTTCTGGGCCATCATCGACGCTGATCGAGATACTGCCATTCCCCGGTGCCTGATGAAAAAACAGCTCGATGCTGTTGACATCGGCTTCGCCAGATTCGTTACGTACATCAAAATACAGGTAGGCGTCTGGTTCACCTTGCAACACATTCAGACCAACGCCGGTGGGTATGCCTGCGTTGCGTGCAATGTAAGCTAGCTCAGATTTCCATCGGTCCATGCAGTGCTTGCGCAGTGGCAGGTTCACGCCCGCTCGGCCCATCGTGAAGGGAATGAATTGCGTTCGGGCCTTCAGACCCTGCGCCAGAAAAATACGTTTCAGCTCATAAGGGAAGGACCCCGCAGCCAAGTGGCTATCTCCCCAGATGGCCACTCGCATCGCTTGCGAGCGCGAGGTGCCCGGTCGCGTTGCTACCGGCGCGCTCTGTGCGGTATCCGGCTTCTGTACAACGCCTGACCCGAGTCGCGTGGTCAGTATGCCCAATTCATCGAGTTCTTCGGCATCGGGAGGTTCGAGGATGTCTTTGTTCTGTTGCGAAGGTGCCGGGTTGATCTTGCTCTTGACTGGACACTGCAGATCGCCAACCACCGAGCCCTGCTGGAAGACAAAATGTCGCCCAGGCTCAATCGCCAGCGATGTGAGTGGTGCACAGGTCATCACCAGCAGCAGCAAGCCAGTACAAGCAGCTGCCGCAGAGCGATCACTGGCAATGAAAGATTGCATCAGCATGTGCGACAGGCCTGTTGCATAGAATCTTTGGGTTTGCGTGTCCAGTTTGTCATCTCAATTATCTTGGGGAGGATCGATCGTTTTTACAACGGCTGCAGCGATTCTCTGCAAGCCCTGTGGGCTGAAATGAATGCCATCATCAGCGCGAAGGTTGATTTTTTTTCCTTCTTCAGTCGCCATGAAACGGACGTAAGGCTGATCGAGACGCCCAATCAATGCTTCGGTCGAGACAAAGTCAAAGCCGTATTTTTTCATGTTATCCCGGAAAATCGGATTTTGAACAGTCGCACCCCGGTGTACGCGTGTCTCCTTCATCGTCGGCAGACCGATCCAAACTAAATGCACCTTTTTTTCTTTTGCAAATTCACAGATCTCACTGACTCTCGCACTGTAGCGTTCCTCCCATTCCGGCGATGGAAAACGAATCACTTGTTTTTTTTCGTAGATATCCCAAGGGTCATTCGGCCCCAGAAATACAGCGACGGTAGTCAGCTTGTACGCAACAATTTCACTTTTTATTTTTTCAACCCAATCCAGCTGACGTTTGATGCTCAATCCGGTGCTTTGCTGACTCTCGTTGCGCAATAGCCAATCGGGATGCGCCGCTTTCAGCTGGCGCATGATGATCGGTGCGATACCCTGCATCATTGAGTCGCCCGCAAACAAAATACGTTCTACGCTCGGTCTGCTTGGTCTGCTCGGTTTTTGGGGTGATGCCTCGGCTGCTGGCTTTAGCGGTGCTGTTTCAACTTGCGGCGTCGGATGATTGACGGGAGCCGTGCGCAGCAGCAGAAAACCAAGCAGTGACAGCAGCAAGGCAATCACCACGGCAATGCTTCGGTATTTATTGTTCGGTATGGGCATCAATTTGCGCTCAGGATATCTCGCAGGCTTTGGCAGGTTGCGTATGCACTTGTCATCGTTTACTACTGACGCTGCAAGGCACCACCTTCAAAGTTTTGTTGATTTCATTCGTTGCCGGAACGGGCAGGCCGGATACGCGCAAAATTTCAGTTGTCATTGCGCGTACGCCTTTTTTAGTCAGATGGATATGGTCTTTGCCAAAATACTCTTTATGACTCTGCCCGATGGAGCGCCAGTCAATCAGTTTGACGTTCGGAAAATCCTTGCTCATATTTTTGAGTAGCTCGTTATTGGATTTTTCCCAGCGGCGTGGTGCCTTGACGTTAATGAAGACGACCTGACGTACCGTGGAGAGCAGTGTCATCACTTCCCTGACTTGCGCTTCGTACAAATAACCATTTGTCCCCAGATGAATGATGACGATGTCGGCCAGTTCATTTTTTTCTTTCAGCTCCCGTAGACGAGTCAAGCCATCCTTGCCCTGACGGCCAATTGCGGCATCAATCTCCAGGCCTTCGACTTTCTTTGCCAGATGATCACTTGCGCCCAGCAAGACTGAATCCCCGAGCACGGTAATCAGCGGTTTTGACTTGATAGAAAATTTATTCGATACAGAGCGAATACACGCCGCGCGCATCTGGTGAGCCGCAATCTCGCTTTCGTGTGGCGAGTCGTCAGCCTGCGATACTTCATCGCTGACCAGGTTGGCAAGTACCTTGTTCTTTTCAACGGGTGCAGGACGTATTTGTATCGTTAAAACTGCTGATGCAATGCCGACGATGCAGACCGAATAAAACCCATAGCGTTTCTGTGCCGGCCATCGAAATACTTCGCCTGTTCTGACCGGATTTTCAATAAGCTGGTAAGAGAGTTCTGTCAGTATCAGAGTCAGCGTCAGGCGGATTACCGCCTGTACCCAGGCGTTATCAGAGAGTTCGAACTCGGGACGCAGCAAAGCGAAGACAGGCCAGTGCCACAAATACAGCCCATAGGATCGCTTGCCTAGCCAAGCCAGTGGGCGAACGCTGAGCCAGGCGGATACAGTGCTGTCTTTTTGCGAAGCGGCGAATACCAGCCCAATCGAAAACAGACAAACCCAGAAAAAACCACCCTGATACAAGGCGCGGTCATATTCCGTCACGAACAGCATTGCCCACAGCAGGGCGCTGATGCAGATAACGCCAAGAAAATCAGTCAGCGCGCGCGTGACTTGTGTCCCCGGCGAGGCATGTGACTTCCATGGATTCCAGGCAGCGGCCAGGCTTGCACCCATAAATAATCCCATGGTGTGCGTATCCGTCCCCAAATAAATACGGCTGGGGTCCTGAGACTGGGGGTAGCCATACCTGGCAGACAAGTAAATCATCCACCCCGAACTCAATAGCGCGAGGGCAGCTGCCGCGAACAAAACGCCGCGCTCTCGGAAATGACGCAATATCACCAGCAACAGCAAAGGCCATGCAATGTAGAACTGCTCTTCGATGGCCAGCGACCATAGATGTTGTAACAGGGCAGGGCGGCCGGACATTTCGAAATACGACTGCTCCGAAAAGATTTGCCACCAATTCGAAAAATAAAAAAGCGCAGGCAGTAAATCGGAGCGCGTGCGCCAAGCCGCATCTCTGACCAACCACTCAGTGACCAGAATGCAAAAAATAAGCAAAACCAGCACCGCCGGAAATAATCGGCGTGCGCGCTTCAGATAAAAATTACCAATAGCGATCGTGCCATCCGTCTGGAATTGCCGGATTAACTGAGCCGTAATAAGAAAGCCCGAGACCGTGAAAAAGATATCGACACCCAGAAAACCCGAAGAAAACAAGCCGGGAATATCCAGGTGATAAAGAATGACGGCGAGTACCGCGAATGCACGCAAGCCTTCAAGGCCAGGCAGATAGTCGGTATGTTTCTGCTGGTGCGTCACAGCGATGCTCGGAAAATGCAGACCGCTGATTATATGGAGTAATCAGCGTTTTTGATAAAGCTTTGATACGAAATTATGATTTCGTGAGCTTGTGCG
>JBIIEY010000250.1:0-3783 GCA_044237595.1 Burkholderiaceae bacterium
GGCAGCGGACGCAGCACGATAGGCTGGGTCAGCTCATTGAGATTGGTCGTACAGGCGAGGCCGTTTTTGCCATTGATGTTCATGGCATCAGAACCGCACACACCCTCGCGGCAGGAACGGCGCAGCGCCAGGGAATCATCGACATCGGCCTTGATACGCTGTAGCGCATCAAGCAGCATCTTGTCCGTATCCTGCAGTGTGACCGTGAGGTCTTGCATATACGGCTTGGCGTCCTTGTCCGGATCGTAGCGGTAGATCTGAAATTTGACTGTGCGTGTCATGGTATGTAAAGCCTTAGAAAGTACGAGCCTTGGGCTTGAAAGTTTCAACGGTCAATGGCTGGGTAACCACGGGTTTGTAATCGAGGCGATTGCCTTCGGAGAACCAGAGCGTGTGCTTCATCCAGTTTTCGTCGTCGCGCTTTTCGAAATCGCGGTGCGCATGCGCACCCCGTGATTCTTTACGCGCAGCGGCGGATACGATGGTTGCCTTGGCGGTCTCAATCAGATTGTCGAGCTCGAGTGCTTCAACCCGTGCGGTATTAAAGACCTTGGATTTATCTTTGAACGAGACCTGCTTGCGACGCTCGTCGAGCTGCATGATTTCTTTCGCACCCTGATCGAGCAATTCCTGCGTGCGAAACACACCGCAGTAGTGCTGCATGGTCTTGCGGATGTCGTTGGCCACGTCCTGTACCCGCTCCGAACCGGTCGACGCTTCGAGATGGGCAAGGCGCGACAACGCAAGGTCTGCTCCGTCGGCCGGCAAAGGTTTATTGCTTTGCTCTTTAAGCTTGCTAGCAACGATATGGTTACCCGCAGCACGACCAAACACCAGCAGATCGAGCAGCGAATTGGTACCGAGGCGGTTTGCACCATGCACCGATACGCAAGCGCACTCGCCGATGGCATACAAGCCACGCACGATTTCCTGCTTGCCGTTTTTGGGAGCGACCACCTGACCATGGATATTGGTCGGGATACCACCCATCTGGTAGTGAATCGTCGGCACGACGGGAATCGGCTCTTTGGTCGCATCCACGTTGGCAAACTTGTGACCGATTTCAAGGATGGACGGCAAACGCTTGCGGATGGTGTCCGCGCCGATATGACGCAAATCGAGCAGCACGTGATCTTTCTTCGGTCCGCAACCACGCCCTTCTTTGATCTCCTGATCCATCGAGCGCGACACGAAATCGCGCGGTGCGAGGTCCTTGAGCGTTGGTGCGTAGCGCTCCATGAAACGCTCGCCTTCGCTATTGATCAGGATGCCGCCTTCGCCACGCACACCTTCGGTAATCAGCACACCTGCACCAGCCACACCGGTTGGGTGGAACTGCCAGAACTCCATGT
The DNA here is from genome assembly GCA_044237595.1 of Burkholderiaceae bacterium. Taxonomy (GTDB): domain Bacteria; phylum Pseudomonadota; class Gammaproteobacteria; order Burkholderiales; family Burkholderiaceae_D; genus Pernthalerella. The sequence continues at coordinate 1,353 of JBIIEY010000250.1, forward strand.
CTTCCAGCGGCAGACCGGCACGCGCTGCCATGCCCATGCCATCGCCGGTGTTGATGAATGCATTGGTCGATGCCGCCCAGATGCGGCCAGCACCACCAGTGGCGAATACGGTGGTTTTTGCTTCGAGCACCATCACCTCGCCGGTTTCCATTTCCAGTGCCACAACGCCCACGACATCACCCTCAGCATCACGCACCAGATCAATCGCCATCCACTCGACAAAGAAATGCGTCTTCGCGCGCACATTGCGCTGGTACAGGGTATGCAGCATTGCATGACCAGTACGATCCGCCGCCGCGCACGCGCGCTGCACCGGCTTCTCACCGAAGTTGGCGGTATGTCCACCGAAAGGCCGCTGATAAATCGTGCCATCAGGATTACGGTCGAAAGGCATGCCGAAGTGCTCCAACTCGTACACGACCTTGGGCGCTTCACGACACATGAATTCAATCGCATCCTGGTCACCGAGATAATCGCTGCCCTTGATCGTGTCAAACATGTGCCAGTACCAGCTGTCCTCGGACATGTTACCCAGAGAGGCACCAATACCACCCTGCGCTGCTACCGTGTGAGAGCGCGTTGGAAATACTTTGGACAGCACGGCCACATTCAGGCCGGCTTCGGCGAGTTGCAACGATGCGCGCATGCCGGAACCGCCGGCACCGATGATAACGGCATCAAAACGACGCGAAGGAATACTGGATTTGACGGATGCCACGATTACACTCTCCAAAGAATCTGAACGGTCCAACCGGCACATCCCACCAGCCAGAGTATCGTCACTGCCTGTAGCAGAAGCCGTGCAGCTACTGGCTTCACATAGTCCATCCAGATATCTCGCATGCCAACCCAAACGTGGTAGTACAACGAAAGGAAGGTCACGAATGCCAGTATCTTGAACCACTGCTGCGCGTACAGTCCAGCCCAGCCCTCATAGCTGAAATCGGACGCACCAAAGAAAAGTACTAGCAGCACCACCGTAAACACTGCCATCACAATGGCGGTGATGCGCTGTGCGAGCCAGTCTCTCAAGCCGTAGTGCGCGCCGACGACCAGGCGTTTGGGTCCGATATTGTTGTTGGCCATCTCAGAATGCTCCGAACAGTTTGAGTGCAACCAGAAGCGTCAGTGGCACGCTCACCAAGAACACCATGTGGGCAGATTTACGCGCTTCTTCTTTCGACAGACCGATGTGCGCATCCATGATCAGATGACGTATGCCACCGCAAAAATGATGCAGATAACCCCAGCTGACCGCAAGAATAAGAAGCTTCACAAACCAATGACTGGTAAAGCCCTTGAGGTAATCGAAGGAAATTTCGGATGTGATGCTGAGGTCGAACAGATAAAGAATGAAGGGCAGCAGCAGAAACATCATCGCGCCGCTGACACGGTGCAGAATCGACACCACACCTGCGGCGGGCAGACGATAGCGGATGATTTGCAAGACGTGAATATTCGTGAAGCGTCTCGGCGTGCTTGATTCAGACATGTGCATCTTCTCCAACGGTTTTCTGTGTTCAGTCCGACAATAGTCGGAATTCTATCTTCAAGTACAAAGCGGGCTGCGGTTCAAACGGCGCATTTTGTTTGAATTATTGACAACAATTGGTTCAGCTTAGCTCATTGTGATAGTGGTGCTGCTCAGTGATATAAATGGCACGACGCAGCTCCACAGGTCTGTCCCCATAGGTAAAAGCAACGCGCTCAACGCTGAGCAAGGGGGTACCCGGCGCCACACCCAGCAACTCGACCGTTCCAGCATCAGCCAAGACTGCTTTGAGCTTTTCCGAGGCACGCACCATGGGGGTGCCAAATTCAGTCTCGAACAAACCGTACATCGGACCTTTGTATTCAGCCAGCCGCTCCGCCGTCAGGCCCTTGAAGATCGCGCCCGGCAGCCAGATTTCCTCAAGAATCGTGGGTACGCCCTCGAAGTACTGCAGACGTCGGATGTAAACCACCGAGTCGCCCGATTTGATATCGAGCACGCGCGCTACTTCTGCAGGCGCGCGCAGACGCTTGACTTCGAAAATGCGATTTTCGGGCTGGTGCGCCTCGCCCGCATCGGGCATCAGGCGCAGAAAACGGAACTGAGCCCGGGCCTCATGATGGGTAGCGACGAAGGTGCCCTTGCCTTGACGGCGAACCACCAGGTTCTCTGCCGAGAGCTCATCAATCGCCTTGCGAACGGTGCCCTGACTGACTTTGTAGCGAAATGCGAGCTCGACTTCACTGGGAATGAGCTCGCCGGGCTTCCACTCGCCCGACTGCAGGCTCTGGGTAATCAGCGCCTTGATCTGCTGGTAGAGCGGACTGAACGTGGGCGATGCACCGCTGGGACTGCCAGCGCTGGCGACTGAGCCGGGTACAGCGGCCGGAGAGACGGTTTGATTCATGGTGACCAATTTCACCACAAATAAGCATTTAA
>JBIIEY010000249.1:0-3783 GCA_044237595.1 Burkholderiaceae bacterium
ACCAGACCAGTGATTTGTCGTATTGACTCATGGGAGTGAGGTGGATTCGTACCGGAAAGCGGTCAGTGTAGCCTTTCCCCGTGAACTCGGTGCGCGCTGGCGGCTTTGCCTTTCTCCTGCTGTCACCCTCAAAGCTGATAAAATTCGGCTCATGGCCAAGCAAGGCAAGTCACACCCCCCTTCGTCCTCCGCGCCAGACGTGGAAGACAGCGATTTTTCCTCCTCCGCGAAATCAAGCGACACCTCCCGATTGCAACTGACCGATCATTTCCTGATCGCCATGCCTTCCATGCTCGATCCCGTGTTCGGCGGCACTGTGGTTTACATCTGCGAACATCATGTAGGCGGCGCACTGGGCGTCATCATCAATCGGCCTACCGACATGACCATGGATGTGCTTTTCGAGCGGCTTGATCTCTCGCTGGAAATCAGTCCCCATATTTCAGTGCTGCCGCGCGCGCCAGTCATGTTTGGTGGCCCAGTGCAGGTGGAGCGCGGCTTTGTACTCCATGCGCCCAGTGTCATCTACAACTCCTCTCTCACGGTATCCGAAGGAATTACCCTCACCACCTCGCGCGATGTGCTTGAGGCAGTCTCACAGGGTCAAGGACCGCAGCAGCTACTGGTGACGCTGGGTTGTGCCGGCTGGAGCGCCGGGCAGCTCGAAGAAGAAATTTTGCGCAATGGCTGGCTGACTGTGCAGGCCGATCCGTCGATCATTTTTGAAACACCGATCGAGTCGCGCTTTGTCGCCGCGATGAACCTGCTGGGCATCGACCCCAACCGACTGACCGGAGAAGCGGGGCATGCGTGAGGCGCATCTCACTCGGCGCATCGCGCAGCGCAGCTTGATTATTGCCTTTTGCAGGCCTTTTCGTAATTCTGTTTGCGGCACTGCTTGTGCATGATGACCGTACTGGCCTTCGACTTTGGATTGAAGCGTATCGGCGTCGCAGTAGGGAATACCCTGATACGGCAAGCGCAGCCGCTGCAGGTCATCGAAGCGGCAACCAATGACGGCAAGTTCGATGCGATATCGCAGCTGCTCGCCGAATGGCAGCCACAGCGCGTGATCGTGGGTTTGCCTTTACATCCGGATGGCGCGGAACATGAGATGAGCGTGCGCTGCAGGCGCTTTGCCAACCAGATTCACGGCCGTTTCGGTATCGATACCGTACTGGTCGATGAGCGTTACACTTCTGCGGTGCTCACGCAGCATCGCGGTCAGCGGGTGGATCACGAAGCGGCCGCGCTGATACTTCAACAATATTTTGATGCCCATGAATCAGACTGAATTAGACGCTGAAGCTCTCTACACCCAACTCGAGCAAACTGTTGGTGGCGGGTTGGCGGGCACGCCCCGCCTGGCTATCGTTGGCATTTACTCTGGTGGTGCCTGGATAGCCGAACGTCTGGCGACCTCACTCGGTATTGCAGACCTCGGTTATGTGGATGTGTCTTTTTATCGCGATGATTATGCCGAGCGCGGTCTGCATGCCGAGGTCAGACCCAGCCAGATACCCTTTGATGTCGAGGGTGCGACCATTCTGCTGGTTGATGATGTGCTCTACACCGGGCGCACAACCCGTGCTGCCATCAATACGCTGTTTGACTATGGCCGTCCTGCACGCGTGATGCTTGCTGCATTAGTCGATCGTGGTGGTCGCCAGCTACCCGTGGCGCCTGACTTCGTGGCAAAGACAATAACGCTCGCAGACGATCAGCAACTCGTGCTGCAGAAATCCGATAATGGCCGCTTCTCACTCACCATAGACCATGCATAACCCGCAACTCAATAAAAACGGCGAGCTGCAGCACCTGATCACACTCGAAGGTCTACCGCCTGCAGTGATTACTCGCATTCTCGACACCGCGGCCTCCTTTGTCAGCGTGGGAGATCGCGAAGTCAAAAAAGTACCACTCATGCGCGGCAAGAGTGTATTCAATCTGTTTTTTGAAAATTCAACGCGCACACGTACCACTTTCGAGATCGCGTCCAAACGACTGTCGGCCGACGTTATTAATCTGAATATTTCTGCGTCCTCTGCCAGCAAAGGCGAGTCGCTGCTCGATACCATCGACAATCTCGCTGCGATGCATGCGGACATGTTCGTCGTGCGTCATGCGCAATCGGGCGCGCCTTATCTGATTGCGCGCCATCTGACCGAAACACTCCAGGACCATGTGCATGTCGTGAATGCCGGCGATGGCCGCCATGCGCATCCGACTCAGGGTCTGCTGGATATGTATACGATCCGCCACTACAAAAAAGATTTTCGCAATCTCACCGTGGCTATCGTTGGCGACATACTGCACAGCCGCGTTGCGCGATCCGATATTCATGGTCTGACCACGCTGGGTGTGCCAGAAGTTCGCGCGATTGGTCCACGCACCTTACTGCCGGGTGGCTTGGAGCAAATGGGCGTGCGCGTGTTTAACGACATGAATGAAGGCTTGAAAGGCGTGGATGTGATCATCATGCTGCGCCTTCAAAATGAACGCATGAATGGTGCGCTGCTGCCTTCGGCGCAGGAATATTTCAAGAGCTACGGCCTTACGCCCGAACGCCTCGCGCTAGCCAAGCCCGATGCCATTGTCATGCATCCTGGCCCAATGAATCGCGGTGTTGAAATCGATTCTGCGGTTGCAGATGGTGCGCAGGCCGTGATTCTTCCCCAAGTGACGTTTGGTATCGCGGTGCGTATGGCCGTGATGAGCATACTGGCGGGGTCCTGAAAAAATGAGCATGAGACTTCACATAAAAAATGGCCGCGTCATAGACCCGGCGAACCACATCGATGCAACACAAGATCTGTTCATCGCTGACGGAAAGATCGCCGCACTTGGCACAGCGCCTGCTGGCTTTCAAGCGGATCAGATCATTGATGCACATGGCTTGGTGGTAGCACCCGGACTGGTCGATTTGTCTGTGCGCTTGCGCGAGCCCGGTTATGAATACCGCGCCACCCTCGAGTCCGAGTTGCAGGCAGCGCTGGCCGGTGGCGTAACCAGTTTGCTTTGTCCTCCCGATACCGATCCTGTACTCGATGAACCCGGACTGGTCGAGATGCTGGTCCATCGTGCGCGTGGGCTGAATCAGTCGCATGTCTATCCGCTGGGTGCGCTGACCATGGGCCTTAAAGGCAAAGAGCTCACTGAAATGGCCGAACTCACCGAAGCCGGTTGTGTCGGTTTTTCGCAAGCGGAAGAGAGTATCAGCGACACCACAGTGCTCATGCGTGCGCTGCAGTACGCGCAGACCTTTGGCTATACCGTCTGGTTGCGTCCACAAGATCCGCATCTGGGCAAGGGAGGTACTGCGCACAGCGGCCCCTTGGCCTCGCGACTGGGTTTGTCCGGCATACCGGTGATCAGCGAAACCATCGCGCTGCACACCATCTTTGAACTGATACGCAGCACCGGCACGCACGTGCATTTGTGTCGGCTGTCGTCGGCCGCTGGCATTGCACTGGTTCGCGCAGCGAAAGCAGAGGGCTTGCCTGTCACTTGCGATGTGGGCGCGCATCACATTCATCTGACCGATAACGATATTGGCTTCTTTGATTCCAATGCGCGTCTCGCGCCACCCTTGCGCAGCCAGCGCGATCGTGATGCGATACGTCAGGCGCTGGTGGATGGCACCGTCGATGCGATTTGTTCTGATCACACGCCCGTCGATGATGATGAAAAACTTCTGCCCTTTGGTGAAGCATCACCCGGTGCAACCGGTCTGGAGTTGCTACTGTCGCTGTCGCTCAAATGGGCTGCAGAGACACTGCCATC
>JBIIEY010000251.1:0-3777 GCA_044237595.1 Burkholderiaceae bacterium
TTCGAGATAACCAAACAAACGCTCACGATCAATCATCGACAGATTTTGCGCATCGTCGAGCATGGCTTTGGCCTGCTCGAGTGCATCATCCTTGCCCTGCTCCTGATACTCAGTACGAAGTTCGTTATAAAGCTTGGCGCGCTTGGTACCCAGTTTTTTTACAGCCTCGCGCGCTTTTTCGTCGAAATCTTTTTCGCGACCATACAAATAATTAAAACGACGGGCGATCTCGCGCATCATTTCGATATGCGGCACCTGATCTTCACCCACCGGCACCATGCTGGCACGATAGATCAGCACATCGGCTGACTGCAGCAGCGGATAGCCCAAAAAGCCATAGGTCGCCAAATCACGATCAGCGAGTTTTTCTTGTTGATCTTTGTAGGTCGGTACACGCTCTAGCCATCCCAGTGGCGTGGACATCGACAACAAGAGATGTAGCTCCGCGTGTTCGGGTACCTTGGACTGGATGAAGATCGTCGCCTGCGAGGGGTCGATGCCCGCCGCCAGCCAGTCGATCACCATGTCCCAGGTGCTGGTTTCGATGATGGAAGGATCATCGTAATGCGTGGTCAGCGCATGCCAGTCGGCGACAAAGAAAAGACAGGGATGTTCGGACTGCAGCCGAACCCAATTTTTCAATGCGCCATGGTAGTGGCCAAGATGCATTGCGCCGGTAGGACGCATGCCAGAGACAACACGATCAGGATACATGGTGATTTCAGATGAGCAGGGATTGAATAGGAGATATCAGCACTTCAAGCAACATGGCCGCGAGCATCATGACGGGCTTCATCCAGTAATTGAGAAGATTCAGCATCATCAGGCCAAGTACGATGAAAAAACCATAAGGCTCAATACGCGCAAACCGAAACGCATACCGATTGGGCAAAATACTGGTCATGATTCTTCCACCATCCAGTGGCGGCAACGGGAAAAGATTAAAAGCGAACAGGATCAGATTGATTTTCACGCCCGCTTCGGCCATTTCGAGGAAAAACACCTCTTTAATACCCACGGATTGCAAAATAAAATACGACAGCATCCACAAAAAAGCCATGACCAGATTCGCCAGCGGACCGGCTAGCGCCACCCAAGCCATCTGTTTCTTGGGATTGCGCAAACGGGAAAAATCCACCGGCACCGGCTTGGCGTAGCCAAAAATGAAAGGGCTGCTCAGCAAGGCCAGCAGTAACGGTATGAGGATGGTACCAAAGGGGTCAATATGCCGGATCGGATTGAGGCTCATCCTCCCCTGCGAGTAAGCCGTCAGGTCGCCGAAATACTTGGCAGCGTAGGCATGGGCGGCTTCATGCAGGGTGATCGCAAAAATGACGGGCAATGCGTAGATTGCGATCGTCTGGATAATCTCATTCATCGGCCTGATTCTAGCAGACCGCTACTTGCGGCCGCGGCTCACCTGAAGAGCGAGACATCGCCCCTGCCCTCGCGCACGATTTCCGGCACACCGGTGGTCAAATCGACCACGGTGGTGGGCAAGCGGCTGCAGCTGCCGCCGTCAATCACCAGATCAATCTGTTTTTCCAGCTGCTCTCGTATGTCCTCTGCTTCATTAAGCGGCTGATCGCTGCCGGGCAGGATCAGTGTGGTGCCAAGCAGGGGCTGCTTGAGTTCCTCTAGCAATGCATGTGCAATCGCATGCTCGGGTACACGCAGCCCTATGGTTTTACGCGAGGGATGAGACAGACGCCGGGGTACCTCGCGCGTTGCCTCGAGGATGAAGGTGTACGGCCCCGGTGTTGCCGCCTTGAGCATGCGGTACTGGCGATTGTCGACTTTCGCGTAATTGGCGATTTCCGAAAGGTCACGACAGAGCAAGGTCAGGTGATGCCGATCATCGACCCCACGTATTCGACGCAGACGGTCAACCGCGCTCTTGTCATCAAGATGACATACCAGCGCGTAACTGGAATCGGTCGGCAGCGCGACGATGCCGCCCGCATCGACGATTTGTACCGCTTGTCGAATCAGGCGTGGCTGCGGATTGTCCGGATGAATTTGAAAATACTGGCTCATAAAAAATCAAAAACGGCGTCAGCCTAGGGCTGACGCCGTGAAACGGTGAAACAAATGGCAATGCATGCGCAAATTCGTGTTTCGCGCCGTGGGGCTGATGTCGGCAGCGAGTGATTGCGCTAATAATTGTGTACCACGAAAGACACTGGATCACGGCCTTAGCCGGGATCCAGTGTCTTTAGCCAGTTATCCAAGCATCTCCCGCCTTGCCCGAATTCGCCGGAGCCGACAGAAGGTTCACCAACAATCAACCCTGACGCAAAGCGTTAATACGCTCTTCTATCGGTGGATGACTGGAAAACAATTCCATAACCCCACCCGACTTGTTAATACCCATCGCTGCAACGGATTGCGGCAAATGACTTTCCTGCATACTGCCCAGCCGTGCCAGCGCATTAATCATAGGCTGTCGGTTACCCATCAACTGTGCTGCACCGGCATCTGCGCGAAATTCGCGTTGACGCGAGAACCATGCGACGATCATCTGCGCGAGTATGCCAAACACAATCTGACAGACGATGACGGTGATCGTGTAACCGATACCGGGCGCATCGTCATTGTTGCGCGAGATGGCGCGATCAACAAAGTAACCGACGACGCGCGACAGGAACACCACAAAGGTATTCACTACGCCTTGCAGCAGCGTCATCGTGACCATATCGCCATTGGCAATGTGAGCAACCTCATGACCCAGCACCGCTTCGACTTCTTCGCGCGTCATATTCTGCAAAAGACCTGAGGATACCGCCACCAGCGCATCATTACGAAAAGCGCCGGTCGCAAACGCATTCGGCTCACCCTCATACCAAGCGACTTCGGGCATGCCGATACCGGCGCGGTCGGCGAGCTTGCGCACGGTGTCGAGTAGCCATTGTTCTGTCGCATTCGACGGCTGCTCAATAACCTGCGCGCCCGTTGACCATTTGGCCATCGGCTTGCTCATCAGCAGAGATATGATGGCGCCAGTGAAGCCAACAATCAGCGAGAACACCAGCAGCATGCCCACATTCAGACCCTGCGCTGTCAGGAAGCGATCGACGCCCGTCAATGAGAGCACGATCGTCAATACGGCGATCACGGCAATATTGGTCAACACGAACAGCAGAATTCTTTTCATTCAGGACTCTCCCAAGCAGTGTTATTGGCCACAACAGTTGAACGTGGCCACCTTCTAAATCGGGGCGGGCATTGCTATTTCAAGTGGGTAAAAACTCAGACTTGCCAATCATGCCAGACCGGCTTCAAATCTGCAGGAAGGTGGGGCAAGCTGCCCAAATCGACACGCGATTCCGCGGGACCGTGAAAATCCGAGCCGCGCGAGGCCAGCAAACCTGTCTTCCGCGCCAGCGCAGCATACTCACCAAATTGATCGGGCGTATGACTGCCTGTGACTACTTCGATGCCCTCGCCACCCAGTGCGATAAATTCCGATAGCAGCGCATCGAATTGCATTTGGTCAAAAGCGTAGCGGCCCGGATGCGCAATTACGGCGCGTCCGCCAGCAGCGCGTATCCAGCTCACAGCCTCTTGTAGCGTCGTCCAGCGATGCGGTACGAAACCGGGCTTGCCTTCGACTAGATAGTGACGGAAGACCTCGGAGACCGTCGGCTGTACCCCCAGCTCGACCAAGTAGCGGGCGAAATGGGTGCGGCCAATCAGCGAAGGATTTTGTGCATACTTCAACGCGCCTTCAAACACATTGTTCAACCCGGTAAGTTCGAGTTGCGTGGCAATCATATG
>JBIIEY010000253.1:0-3762 GCA_044237595.1 Burkholderiaceae bacterium
ACACACACGCTGCAGCAAGACGAGTCACCTTGATTTAACACTGCGCCAAGTAACCCGACGCAATGCGATTCGCTGTGAATGACTCTACTGCTGTTGCCAGCCCGCCCCAGCGACAAGACGGTGTAGAGCTAAAAAGTTATTAAGTTTTTAGATTAAGCTGCAAGTTGCAGCTGTGGATCGTTTGCATTTAAGCATTTCCGGTTGGATTTACGAGGTGACCAGTCCTCGGTATGCCCTGCTCTGCTTCGCAACCCCTGTCGAAACCAGGTCGCCCCCAAATACAGTAGTGCCATTGTAATCCCATAGCTTGGGTCACTGCGAGTAAATTCAAGTCCGCAGCAAGGAAAGTAGATCGAGTGGTTGCTCTGCTGTTACATCGGCTTGCCAGCTGTGTGGTTCGGTGTGTCCGCAATAGCCCCAGGCAGCGGCGATGGTGGGCATGCCGGCGGCTTTGCCGGCTTGTATGTCGCGCAAGTCGTCACCGACGTACCAGCAATCTTCTGGTGCTAGTTGCAATCGCCGCGCGGCTTCCAGCAAAGGTTCGGGATGGGGTTTGGCATGAGGCGTGGTGTCGCCCGAGATGATGCATCCTGCATGTCCCAGCCGTATCAGAGGCATTAGCGCATCTGTGTAGAGCGCAGGCTTGTTGGTGACTATGCCCCATTGCAGTCCTCGCATCTCTATGCCACCGAGCAGATCATGTACGCCATCGAACAGGCACGTGTGAACTGCGATGCTCGCTGCATAGTTGGCGAGGAACTCCACACGCAACGCATCGTAGTCGTCATCGCCCGGGGTAATGCCAAAGGCTGCACCGATCAGGCCACGAGCACCCGCCGAAGCAAGCGGTCGCAGCAAGTCAAAGGCAGTTGGCTCCAGCCCGCGGTCAAGACGCATTTTATTGACGGCGGCTGCGAGATCGGGGGCGGTATCAGCGAGCGTGCCATCCAGATCAAACAGTAGCGCTTTGGGCGCGGGCAGATTTAGGTGCATTTAAATTTGACTCAGTCGGGCTTGCGGCAGGCAATCAAATAATTCACATCGGTGTCCTGATTGAGCGAGTAAATCTTGGTGAAGGGGTTGTAGGTCATGCCCTTAACGCTTTCTATCTGCAGTCCTGCATTACGGCCGTACTGCGACAACTCGGCAGGGGTAATGAACTTTGCATAATCATGCGTCCCGCGTGGCAGCAGGCGCAATACATACTCGGCACCGATGATGGCAAACAGGTAGGATTTTGGATTGCGATTGAGCGTCGAAAAAAACACCTGACCACCGGGCTTGACCAGGGTGGCGCATGCTTTCACGACCGCCGAAGGATCAGGTACGTGTTCGAGCATTTCCATGCAGGTGACGACATCGTATTGTCCCGCTTCGCGCGCAGCGAGATCTTCTGCGGAGGTCAATTCATAGCGTACTGCGATGCCAGACTCAAGACTGTGCAGGTCAGCGACTTTGAGTGCTTTTTCGGAGAGATCAATGCCGGTGACTGTTGCCCCTTTTTTAGCGATGGCTTCAGCGAGTATGCCGCCCCCACATCCGACATCAACGACGCGCTTGCCTGCGAGGGGGGCGAGTGCATTGATCCACTCCAGTCGCAGCGGATTGATTTCATGCAGTGGGCGGAACTCGGAGTTGGGGTCCCACCAGCGGTGAGCGAGTTCGCTGAATTTTTGTAATTCGAGAGGATCGGCATTCATCCCCGCATCATAGCGGAAAGTGGCAAGTCAGAAGTTTCGAGGCCAATGCACAAAAAAAAGCCCCCGCACTGCGGGGGCAATTCCTGAATGGTATTGCTTATTTTTTCCGGTTGCCAACGACTTCAACGTCAACGCGGCGATTTTTTGCGCGACCTTCGGAGGTCTTGTTGCTTGCAACAGGCTTGGACTCGCCTTTGCCTTCGGTGAATACGCGATCAGCCGGTATGCCTTTCGATACCAGAAAAGCTTTGACAGCATTGGCACGACGCATGGACAGCTTCTGGTTGTAGGCCTCTGTGCCGACCGAATCGGTGTGCCCAGTGGCGACAACAACTTCAATATCCGTACCGGTAAGTTTGGATACCAAATCTTCGAGCTTGGCCTTGCCAGCAGGCTTGAGGGTGAATTTGTCAAAGTCGAAGAAGGTGTCTGCTTCGAACGTGACTTTTTCAGCCGAGGGGGCGGCAGCGGCGGCTGGTGCGGGCGCCGGCGCAGGCGCTGCAGCCGCAGCGGGTACCGGGGCGGGCACTGGCTCAGGCTCAGGCTGAGGCTGAGGCTGAGGCTCAGGCTCGGGTGCGGCAGCAGCAACAGGGGCCTCGGCGGAAGCTTCGGCGGGTGCTGGTGCTGGTGCCGGTTCGGCCGTTTCAACTTTCGGTGCGGGTGCTGGCTCAGGTGCAGGTTCTGGTGCACGTGCGGGCACTGGCGCAGGCGCAGGCTTCAGTAGGTCATCGCAGCCTTCAACGACCGCATCGGCCGGTGTCCACGTGCCAGTGTGCCAGCACAGCCCAGAGCCGCTTTTGACAGGCTTGTTGGCAGAATCGACGAGATAGCCTTTGGGCGCGACGTTGCCGGCAAAGGCAAGGCTGCTGGTAAGGATCAGCGTGCAGCCTATGAGGATGTTGCGACTTGTGTGTTTCATCATGTTTTCCCGGAAATTGACTATCGTGCACGGGCTGGTGGACGCGAGGTGGTTGACGTCAGCCACGCTCCCGCACATGCCGGCAGGGTTCAGATTTTAACCGTTTCGATAGATTCCTTGGAAAAAGACCTAGCTGGGCAGTGTGCTATTCCGCCCACGTATTGTCTCTGAACGAGATTCTGTTTCAGTTAGTCAAGATTCTTTTGTGGGAAGTGTCGGAGAGAAGCGGCTCTGGACCGGCCGAATCAGTCCCGACATGCACCAGAAATTTCTGACAAGGTGTCTCAGTCCCGCGCCCGAATTCCGACAACCTCCACTTCGACACGGCGGTTTTTCGCCCGACCATCGCGAGTGGCGTTGCTTGCGATCGGTTGGCTTTCGCCTTTGCCATCAATGTGAATTCGGTCTGACGGAAAGCCCCGGCTTTCGAAGAACACCTTAACGGCCTCAGCCCTGCGCCGGGACAGACTTTCGTTGTATTCCGCTTTGCCGGTTGCATCTGCGTGCCCGACCGCGACCATTACTTCCAGCTTCAGCTCCTTGAGACGTGAGGCGATCACCTCTAGCTTGCGCTCTCCATCCGGCTTCAATTCCGCCTTGTCAAAATCAAAATAGGTGTCGGTGTCGAGCGTGATTTTTTCGGTGACAGGACGGCTGGCGCTGACGGGTTCGGGTGGCAGCAAAACTAAGGGTAGCTGCTCGGTGACGGGTGGCGCGGGTGGTTCGGCCGCAGCTGTCGGTGGGGGTGGTGGAATAGGAACCGCCTTGGCCAGCACACCATCACAGCCCACGACCACGGACTTTGCCGGTGTCCAGTCACTGGTATGCCAGCAAGCGCCGCTGCCACTCATCACCACCTTGCCGTTGGCGTCTTGCACATAGCCGGGCCCGGCAACCGGAGGCTCGGCGCTCAAGGCTGGCAAGCTCGAACTCGCGATAACCGCCATTATCAAATTTGATCGTACGTGCATGCCTGTGCTCCTTCTATCGTCGCCTTTCAGCGCGGGTTGTGATTTGCCGTGCAGTGCTCACCGGAATGCCGGTCCGGGAAACGATTTCAGTCTCGCATCGGAGCGAAAAAGCGCTTTTAAAAAAATCAAAAAGTCAACTGTAATAGCTCAAAAACTCTGGATGATCCGGTTT
>JBIIEY010000023.1:0-12646 GCA_044237595.1 Burkholderiaceae bacterium
CTGTCGCGTACCTGCTGTTTCATGCTGACCGAAGAAGCACACCATATGTTCGTCGGCGAGTCGGGTATCTCGCGCACCATACAGCGGACTTGCGAGATCATGAAGCAGCACGGTATTGAAGATCCCGAGCAGGTGCGTCGTCATGGTGTGATTGATTTGCCGACCATACAGCGCTATCTGAATTTTCATTTCAGCGTCACTATCGATCTGTTTGGCGCCGACCAGTCGTCGAATGCAGCGACTTTTTACAGCTCGGGCCTGAAGGGCCGCTACGAAGAGACCAAGCGCACGGATGATCATGTACTCAAGGGCGATCATTACCGCATCCTCGAGGTAAAAGACGGCAAACTCGTCGAGCGTGAAGTGCCTATGCTCAATTCGCTCAATGAAGTGCTGCGCGATGATTACATCAAGGACTCGGTTGCTGGCATCAATCGCTGGAATAAGGTAATCGAAAAAGCGGGCTTGTCATTCCGCTTGCAAGCACCACACAAAGCATTCAATCGTCACATCGGCAGCTTCTCCGGGCTGCGCGTCTCGCCAGAGGGCCAAGTGATTTCCGAAGCTGAATGGCAAACCCACGTACGTAGCTGGTTGCCGACTGAGGAAGATCGCGCCTATGTGGCGTCATTGATGGGGCGTGTGATCGAACCGGGCAAGATGGCCAACTGGATCGCGCCACCATCGATTGGGATTAATCGTCAGCCTGTGGATTTTGATTACGTTCGTTTCAACTGAATCTGATGGGCTCATCTGAATCCGAGCTGCTGATTCGTCAGCATCTGATCGACCCCGAGGTATGCATACGCTGCAATACCTGCGAGGAGACTTGTCCGATTGATGCGATCACGCACGACGATCGTAACTATGTGGTCGATCCGAATATCTGCAATGGCTGCAATGCCTGTGTGCCGCCTTGCCCGACTGGGTCGATTGATCACTGGCGTATTATTCCGAAGGTCGCAGCTTACAGCGTTGACGATCAACTGACGTGGGATGAATTGCCAGCCCAGCAGGAAATCGACGGCGAGGCGGCGCTTCCTGAGTTGTCGAATGACGCCGTTCAGCAGAATGCAGCAACCTCGATGTCCTCGGCCATGGCACCGCGCTCCGCAGCGCAGCCGCACTTGCATCTGCACGACATGAAAAATCCCCTGACGGCGACGATCGCGGGGAATTTTCGTCTGACGGAAGCGGATGCGGAAAGCGACATACGCCATATCGTGCTGGACTTTGGTAATCAGGTGTTTCCGGTTCTCGAAGGTCAATCGATAGGTATCATTCCGCCGGGTGTGGATGATTCTGGCAAGCCGCACTACATGCGTCTTTACTCGGTTGCCAGTCCGCGTGATGGCGAGCGCCAAGGGCACAATAATCTGTCGCTCACGGTCAAGCGCGTGATTGCGGATCATGAGGGGAAGGCGATACGGGGTGTCGCATCCAATTATCTTTGTAATCTGAACAAAGGTGACAAGGTATTGGTCACTGGCCCCTACGGCAGTAATTTCCTTATGCCCAATCATGCAGGTTCCAATCTGCTGATGATTTGTACCGGTACGGGAGCCGCACCCATGCGTGCGATGACGGAGTATCGCCGGCGTCTGGCTGATCAGGGTAACCCTGTCCCGGGCAAACTCATGCTGTTCTTCGGTGCCAGAGCGCCCCAAGAGTTACCTTACTTCGGGCCCTTGCGAAAACTGCCCGAGAGCTTCATTACGAGTCATCTGGCATTCTCGCGCGTTCCGGGTGAGCCGCGAACCTATGTGCAGGACAAGCTGCGTGAGCAAAGCAAGGCCGTTGCTCAGTTGCTGCGTTCGGATACTTACATCTATATTTGTGGCTTGCGCGGTATGGAAGCGGGTGTGATGTCTGCCCTGCGCGAGATCTGCGATGGTGCGGGTTTCGACTGGACTTTTCTGCATCCAAACATGGTGGCCGAGGGTCGCTTTCATGTTGAAACCTACTGATTCACGATGCAATTTCCTTCAATAGAAAAAACGGATGTTATTGGTGTCATTGGTGCTGGCACCATGGGTGCGGGTATTGCACAGCTCGCGGCGGTGCATGGGCATCCGGTTCAGCTGTTGGACGTAACCGAGGGTGCCGCTGCTGCCGCGATTGCGCGTATCGAGAAGGTACTCGCCACCTTAGTCGACAAGGGCCGCATGAACGAAGCGGATTGCAGCGCTGCGATAGCACGGCTGCAGCCCGTAGACAAGCTCGAAGCGATGGCGGATGCCTCATTGGTGATTGAGGCTATTGTTGAAAATCTGCAGATCAAGCAGCAATTGATGCGCAGCCTTGAGCAGGTCGTGAAGCCGGACACGATTCTGGCCACCAATACCTCATCAATTTCAGTGACGGCGATTGGGAACGGCATGCAGCATCCCGAGCGTCTGGCGGGCATGCACTTCTTCAATCCTGTGCCATTGATGAAATTGGTGGAAGTAATCGCTGGTGCTGAAACGCACGCAGACGTACTTGAAAGGATTACTGCGCTGGCTGAGCGCTGGGGCAAGACTGCTGTTCGTGCGGCATCGACGCCAGGTTTTATTGTGAATCGAATCGCACGACCCTATTACGCAGAGGCTTTGCAACTCCTGCAAGAGCAGGCGGGTACGCCTGCGCAACTCGATCGCGCAATGCGCGGCGTTGGTTTTCGCATGGGCCCTTGCGAGCTGATGGATTTGATAGGTCACGATGTGAACTATGCGGTGACCACATCGGTGTTCGAAGCCAATTATGGTGACCGGCGCTATCAGCCCTCACTGGTGCAGAAAGCTTTGCTCGACGGTGGTCGCTTAGGGCGCAAAGTAGGCAAAGGTTTTTACGATGGTACA
Organism: Burkholderiaceae bacterium; assembly: GCA_044237595.1. Taxonomy (GTDB): domain Bacteria; phylum Pseudomonadota; class Gammaproteobacteria; order Burkholderiales; family Burkholderiaceae_D; genus Pernthalerella. The sequence goes on from JBIIEY010000023.1 coordinate 2,841, forward strand.
GCGGCTGCATCACCCGAGCCCGCAGCATTGCCTCCAGCTGCGCCCGCGAAGTTAGTCATTGCAGGTAGCGATGCCATGTCAAAGCAGCTCGCTGATTTTTTTATGCAGCGTGGACTCAGCGCGGAGCACCAGCCTGAGGCATCGTGGCAGGGGCTGATGATCGATGAGGTGCAGCTCCGGTTCAGCGATGGTCGATGTGCTGCGCAGCTCTCTCAGGAGTCTGGATTGGATGCATTGGGTGTGATGGATTTGCCGCTATTGAGCGAGTCCGGCAATGCCATTGCGGTGGCATTCTCGCCGCGCATGTCTGAATCCTCATGCCACCGGGTACGTGCTGTGCTGAGTCAGGCCGGCCTCGAGGCCATCGTCCTGCGGGATGTGCCCGGCTTGATTGTTACGAGGACCTTGGTCATGCTGATCAATGAAGCCTGCGATGCAGTCTGGCAAGGCGTGTGTACTGAATCAGCGGCTGATCTGGCAATGAAGCTGGGAGTGAGCTATCCCGCCGGGCCGTTTGAGTGGCTGCAGCTGCTTGGACCGCAGCGTGCTATTGCCACACTCGATCATTTGTTTCACGCTTACCGCAGCGAGCGCTATCGGGTCAGTCCCTTGTTGCGGCAGATGGCTTGGCGGATTTAAGGCATCACCTGGCCAGCCAGCAGGCATGTTGCGGCGCAAGATGACGGCAACGGTAGGAGCCGGCACAATCACGGCGCTGTATAAAAAAATCTATCGCCGGAAGAGCGAGGGGAGACATAAGCCCGCCATGCAAGATGCCTGGCGGGCTTGTTTTTTTGTATTCCAAGAGCGGAGACCGTCTTTTATACGATTTTCGCGTTCTTGTTTTTGCAAGTCATCACTCGGACGTATATCTGGCATCACCAATCGAAAGCAGACCCGCATGAAGACGGTTGATATAGTTCATTCCGTCTCCTCCAGCCTTCTCATAAGGATGGATTTAACCCGACAGACCTTTGGTCTCGTCGGGTTTTTTTTCGCCTGTGATTGCCAGATATCCACTGATTGACCTGATCTCGATCAACTGAAAAATATCAATAGAAATCAATCATTTGGTCAACAACCAGCCTGTTTATCCACAATGCTATCCACTGAAACTGTGTACAAATTACCTGATCCCCATGGAATTGCCCGTGCGAGTTTCTTGGTGTAGCTTAGGAGGGCGTTAAATGGCGTCGGGTTCCAGGGCAAGCCAGCCTACTTGCTCGACGCGCCAGCCAGAAAAATCAAGGGCCGGGCTGTTTATTTGGTGACAAAAGTCTTCGGGTCTATCTGATCAGCGCTCAGGCACGGGCAGCTGAACTGCCACTCAATGCGTGCCGATAATGCGGGAGACCCTCATGTATCAGAACATTCTGGTGGCTTATAACGGCAGTCCCGAGAGCCGGTTGGCTTTGGAGGAATGTCTGCGCTTGTCTCCATCGCCCTCGGCTCAGATACATTTGCTGGTGGTTGTCAGCCCACCGCCTTACCTGCTGGTGGGAGAATTCGCCGCAGCCGCCGTCCTCAGTGTCGAAGAGGGACTGGCAGCTGAGAGCGAAAAAATGGAAAAAGAGTTGGAGGCCGGCGCCAGCTTTCTTACTGCCGGTGGGCTGACGGTGACGCGTCACCTTGAGGTGGGTGAGCCGGTCACTGTGATCGAAGAACTGGCCCATCAGCTCAGGGTGGAGTTGGTAATCCTGGGTCATTCACGTCAAAAGCCGCTGGCACTCCGCTGGTGGCGCGGCAGCACTGATACGCTGCTGGTCGAAAAACTGCGCTGCAGTTTACTGGTTGCTTCCGGCCCTCATTGAGGCACTGAGCTACACAGCCGAACCCGACAATCGGCGAATGTGACTGCGGGTGGCGCGCAGTGCTTTTTGCAGAGACAAAACAGCGTGCGCGATCTTTCCCGGATGCGGTTGCGCATGCAGATCCTCCAGCCAGGTTTTCAGGCGATAGACAAGTGACGCTCTGGCGAGCGCGGCAAGACTAAGCAAATCTCTCGCTGCGGACAGTTGCGATCGATAAAGCCGAATTTCATAGAGTTTGTGTCGTCGTCCCAGCGCGTTGCGTTTGGTTGAAAATTGTCCGCCCAGCAGATGAAAACGCCGTGCGCCAGCCTGTATCGAGGCATTGATCAAAAGGTAGCGACTGAGATTGCCCATACCGTATCCGTCGTACGCTGGATCATGCGCATTCACGATTGAGTAAACGGCATCGCCAAAGCGACACGCTAGTGTGCCCGCGCAAATACGATCACGAGTACTGATTACGCCTACCCATCCCCGAGCCCGCAGCAATTGCGTCAGATGCGTACGCGCTTTGTCATCGATGGCAGAACGACGTTGCTTGTGTGCCATGCGTGCATGATTGAAACCGATGATCTCGTCCACCAGTGTTTCACTGATTGCCTCCCCAGCCATAACCCTGTGACGAAAGCCGGGAAGTTCATGCTGAGCGCGCAATAAATGCTGTTTGAGAGATTTTCGACTCGATTTTCCCAGTTGCGCGAGATAGCTTTGTTCATTGCCGGGCAGGTCGATCACGATATCCTCGGTGACCGGCATGCGAGCACAGGGGCGCTGTGGCTTACTCTCGCTGATGGATTGAGCGTTTAAGTCGATCACCGAGGCCTTTGTGTAGTGCGCAAAAAGCGTGTTGGCAAAACGGTCGAGTTCTTCTGTTGGCAGGCGCATGCCTTCGTTGATGACCCGAATGCGTCGACCATCAACGCAATACAACAAAAGTGCAGACAGCTTGCCATCGCGCCAGGCAGCATAGGTGTGCACGTTCGCGAGATTGTCGCACTGTAGTTGAGGAAGCGATGCATACAAGCTACCGTAGAGATCTTCGAGACCTTGCTCGGCGAAGTGCGGTATGCAATCCAAATAAATAGATTCTGTGGAACTTTCCACAAGCAAGGTTTCATTTGCCGTAAAGATTGTCATGCTCTTTAGATGCTGGAATCTTGCGGAGTTCAGGCACGCCACGCGACGGGTGGTGTCCGGTCAAGCTTGCCTATTGCCAGACTGAGACTCGGGAACCAAAGGATAAATTTATTTTGCGGTTAAACTAGCGAGTTAGCCTCTGTAAAACTAATTCACTCCATGTCCAGCAATACCGAAAACCCGCTGCCCGAGCAAGATGTCGTGGTGTCATCATCAAGCCTGTCGCGCGACCATATTGCGCGCGAGGTCGCGCGGCGTCGCACCTTTGGCATTATTTCTCACCCCGATGCGGGCAAGACTACGCTGACGGAAAAGCTGCTTCTGTTTTCTGGCGCGATCCAACTTGCCGGTACCGTCAAGGCGCGCAAGAGCGGACGTCATGCCACATCGGACTGGATGGAAATCGAAAAGCAGCGAGGCATTTCCGTTGCCAGCTCCGTGATGCAGTTCGAGTATCGTGATCATGTGGTCAATCTTCTTGATACGCCCGGTCACCAGGATTTTTCAGAAGATACTTATCGCGTGCTGACTGCAGTGGATTCTGCATTGATGGTGATTGATGCTGCAAAGGGGGTGGAAGCCCAGACGATCAAGCTGCTCAATGTTTGCCGTATGCGCAATACACCCATCATCACCTTCATGAACAAAATGGATCGTGAAACGCGCGACCCGCTTGAGCTGCTAGATGAGTTGGAGTCGGTGCTTGACATTCAGTGCGCCCCCGTGACTTGGCCCATAGGTATGGGCAAATCATTCCGTGGTGTCTATCACCTGATGCGCGACGAGATCATGCTGTTTGCTGCAGGAAGCGAGCGTGCCGATCAGGAATTTGAAATCATCAAGGGTATTGACAATCCTCGACTGGCCGAGATGTTTCCTCTGGAAATCGAGCAACTGAAAATGGAGGTTGAGCTGGTACACGGCGCCTCGCATCCTTTTGATCTGGAAGCATTTTTGGCGGGAAAGCAGACTCCGGTTTTCTTTGGTTCTGCGATCAATAATTTTGGCGTACGTGAGATCCTGAACGCCTTGTTGGATTGGGCGCAGCCACCACGCGAGCGCGATGCGACTGTTCGCAGCGTTGCACCGGATGAGACACCTTTTTCTGGTTTTGTTTTTAAAATTCAAGCCAATATGGATCCTGCACATCGGGATCGCATCGCTTTTCTTCGCGTATGCTCGGGGCGTTTTGAGCGCGGTATGAAGGTACGCCATCTGCGGCTGCAGCGCGATGTCAAACTATCTTCGGTAGTGACCTTCATGGCGTCGAGCCGCGAGCAGGTTGAAGAAGCTTATGCGGGCGATATCATTGGCCTGCCCAACCACGGCAACATGCAGATCGGTGACAGCTTCTCCGAGGGAGAACTGCTGCAGTTCACCGGCATTCCTTATTTCGCACCGGATTTTTTTCGCTCTGTGCGCATTCGCAATCCGCTCAAGATCAAGCAACTCCACAAAGGTCTGCAGCAGCTGGGTGAGGAGGGGGCTGTTCAAGTGTTCAAGCCCGTGACCGGTGGAGATCTGGTGCTGGGTGCGGTCGGTGTGTTGCAGTTCGAAGTGGTTGCCAGTCGTTTGATGAACGAATATGGTGTGGATGCCGTCTTCGAAGGTACCAGTATCAGCAGTGCGCGATGGATTTCATGCGAAGACAAGCGCATGCTTGCCGACTTTGAAAAATCCTCCGCGGGCGCCAATCTCGCGCATGATGCTGCTGGCAATCTTGCTTACCTGGCGAGTTCGGGCGTCAATCTCAAGCTCACGCAGGAGCGCTGGCCGGGGGTGACCTTTCACTCGACCCGCGAGCATGCGGCGAAGCTCGACTGAGCTTCGTATTCTCCGGTCGCGTCGTTGCGCCCGATCCTCGAGCGCTACTTTGTTCTGATCCTAGTCCCTGATCAGCTTTTGAGCGGTATCAACGGCGCATACCATTGTTGTTTCTATACTAAGTCGGTCTTCGCGGTGTCCTCCGCGCTATCTACCTAATCCATTTCCGATGCGGGCATTCGTCGCGCAGGAGAAAACTATCGAGTTTGATTGGAACCGACTATGCTGACTTTTACCTATTCCATCGTTGCGCTCAAAGTCGAGCACAAAAAAGCCCGCTGGACTTTTTCATCCGTGCAGCGGTACATCATGAATGGCATACGCAATATCAAGGGTGCAAGCAAAATGGATGTCGAAAGTATGCTGCAGCGACTTTCTCAATTCGAACACTATTATCAGGAGCGAAAAATTCAAGTATTTCTGATTCCCGCGCTGCGCAAGCTGACGCACGAGGCGGATCCTCTTTTGGATGAAATCGAATCTCTGGGTGCGCACAGCAATTCTTTGCTGAGGTCGATAGGCGAAAGAATTCAAGAGGGCTTACGGCAGGGCAGATTTCTGGTCGAGGAGGTCTGTTCGTCGTTTGAATTGTGTTGTTCAAATTTTTACAGACGGTTGGCCAGAGAGGAAGAACTCGTTCAAGTCGCCGAGCGCCTCATTCCCTCGGAGGCCTGGTTCGGCATTGCAGCGAATTTTTTGTCGCATGACGCGAGCAGACGTAAAGCCTCTGTAGCGCCAGACGAAGAAGAGTGAATTTTTTGGGTTGTTTGACAGTTGGCGAATCAGGCACCCACCCAGGGCAGGCCGTGCATGCACCAGCCACCGGTGGATTTGCGGTGACCCTGTTCATTGCGATCGCCTTCGAACCCTTCGAGGATGTCAAAGCAGTGTTCAAACCCATGCTCGGTCGCGAGTTTCGCGGCATAGCGTGAACGTACCCCTGAGCGACACAGGAACAACAGCGGGTCATCACGTCGTGCTTGTTGCTCCAACTGGGTCATGAATTCCGGATTTTGCGCGCCCCCCGGATACAGTGTCCACTGCACCGCCAGATGCTGTGCGTCCGGCAAAATCACCCGTCCAATCCAATCGCGCTCAGCTTGCGTGCGCACGTCGATCAGTTTCGCATTCGGACTTACTTGCAATAATGCGTAGGCTTCCTGCGGTGTGACTGCGCCGGCATAGGGAAGTGATTCCCGTTCGCCGCGCAAGCGGGCTTCGGCGAGCAGTTTTTCTAAGGAGGACATAAGGTTTCTTTGATGGGCGCGATATCAGAACCCAGAGCCTCCAACAAAAAGCAGCTCTCGGCAAGCCCCGGCTGTTCGATGCATGGCAAGACATGCACCAAAAAACGCACCATAAAAGTGCGAATAAAAATTATTGCACTACATTAGGGCAGTAGTAAATTTTCTGGTTTTCTTGCCAGCCCCGTAAAAGCTTGATTCTGAATGGAAATTTAGATCAGCATTGCAAGCGAAACCACTCTCACACCGGCATAGTTAATGGCATGGAATCTGCTATCATCGCCGGTCGAGTGTTAGTGGCATTGTCATGCATCGCGCCGCAGCTTCAGGCGGTTTGCGTCAAGTCGGCCCGCAGCTTATACCCAATTAATCATTTTGCAACCTTTAGGAGATCCGCATGTCAACGTCGGCCGCTGATGTATTGAAAATGGTCAAGGACAACGAAGTTAAATTCGTTGATTTCCGTTTCACGGATACGCGTGGCAAAGAACAGCACGTCAGTGTACCTGTGTCCCATTTCGATATGGACAAATTCGAGTCAGGTCACGCATTCGATGGCTCTTCCATCGCTGGCTGGAAAGGCATCGAAGCCTCGGACATGTTGCTCATGCCCGATCCAGGTACCGCGCGCATTGATCCGTTCATGGAAGAAACCACCATGTTCATCCAGTGTGACGTCGTTGAGCCGGGTGACGGCAAAGGCTATGATCGCGATCCTCGTTCGATCGCCAAACGCGCTGAGGCCTACCTGAAATCCTCTGGCATTGGTGACACCGCTTACTTTGGCCCTGAGCCTGAGTTCTTCATTTTCGACAGCGTTCGCTGGAACGTCGATATGTCCGGTTCCTTCTCCAAGATTGATTCCGAAGAAGCTTCCTGGAGCACCGGTGAAAAAATCGAGGGTGGCAACAGTGGTCATCGTCCAACCGTCAAGGGCGGTTACTTCCCTGTGCCGCCGGTCGACAGCTTTCAGGACATGCGCTCGGAAATGTGTCTGATCCTTGAAAGTCTGGGCATTCCCGTCGAAGTGCACCACCATGAAGTGGCCGGCGCTGGTCAAAATGAAATTGGCACCAAATTTTCCACGCTGGTTGAGCGTGCCGACTGGACCCAGACTCTGAAGTACGTTGTCTGGAACGTCGCACACAACTACGGCAAAACAGCCACTTTCATGCCCAAGCCTATCGTTGGCGACAACGGTTCCGGCATGCACGTGCACCAGTCGGTCTGGAAAGACGGCAAGAACCTGTTCGCAGGTGACGGCTACGCGGGCCTTTCTGAATTCGCGTTGTACTACATCGGCGGCATCATCAAGCATGCGCGTGCACTCAATGCGATCACCAACCCCGGCACGAACTCGTACAAGCGTCTGGTGCCTGGCTTCGAAGCTCCGGTGAAACTGGCTTACTCTTCGCGTAACCGTTCTGCGTCGATTCGTATTCCTCACGTCGCCAATCCTAAGGGACGTCGTATCGAAACTCGCTTCCCTGATCCTTTGGCCAATCCTTACCTGTGCTTCGCTGCCTTGCTGATGGCGGGTCTGGACGGTGTGCAAAACAAGATTCATCCGGGCGAAGCTGCATCCAAAGACTTGTATCACCTGCCTCCCGAGGAAGATGCACTGATCCCGACGGTTTGCTCGTCACTCGATCAGGCACTCGAGTATCTGGACAAGGACCGCGAGTTCCTGACCCGTGGTGGCGTGTTCAGCGACACCATGATTGATGCCTACATCGAACTGAAGATGCAGGAAGTCACACGTTTCCGCATGACCACGCATCCAGTCGAGTTCGACATGTATTACTCGCTGTAATTCCCGTTCGGGATTCGCGAAACGTGGGGGCGACTCAGGTCGCCCTCTTTTTAGCCAAAAATGTTGTTTTTATGATAAAAATATCTGGCGACTTTCTGGTATAAAAACACAGCCCTATCGCTCAAGCTTGTTTTAACCATCCCATGGTTCTTTGCCCATGAAAAGCCGTTTACTTGTCTGCCTGATGCTTTGTTGCCTTGCTGCGCCTGTCTTTGCGCAAGGTGTGTTTGTATGTGTACAGCCCAATGGAACGCGCGAATATCGCAACAATGGCGACATGCGGGGCTGCCGGAAGCTGGATCTGGAGACGATCTCGACTATTCCCGCACCTGCGGCCAATCAGCAGCCCAAGACCGCAGCGATCGATCCCTCGTTCCCGCGTATTGAAAGCCAGATCCAGAAGCGCCGCGATCAGGACCGTTTGCAGATACTGACGGAGGAAGTTCGCAACGAGGAGTCCCGGCTTTCGGAACTCCGCCGTGAATACCAGAATGGAGAGCCTGAGCGTCTGGGCAGCGAGCGCAATTATGCGAAATATCAGGAACGTGTCGCTCAGATGAAAGATGACATCCAGCGAACCGAAAAAAATATCGAAGCCCTGAAACGAGAGATAGGTAATCTAAAATAGTCCTCTCGCAAGGCTGTGCCATCCAGGCCGCTGTGCGGCCTTTATCTTTTTCGGGACCGCGTGAATATCTTATCGACATCCTTGGGCGGCCTAGACCTGCTGGCCTCCGCCGTGATCATTCTGGAAAAGCAGGGCCGTATCGCTTATGCAAATGCGGCCGCAGAGACCTTGCTGGAGAGTTCGTTCAAGGTGCTTCACCAGCAGCGACTGTCCGATCTTTTCCTCAATGGCGACAAAATCACGCTCATTTTCGAGCAAGCCAGAGCGCGTCAGTTCGATGAGAAGCGAGAAGATTTGCTGCTGGAGCGGGTCGCTAGGGTGCCACTTCATGTGAACATGATCGTGACCACGATCGACGATCTCGAAAATCCGGTGCTCATTGAGCTGCGCGCCAATGTGCAGCAGCTCAAGCTGGATCGCGAAGAGCGTCTGTTGGACCAGACTCAGGCCAACAAAGAGCTGATTCGCAATCTCGCCCATGAAATCAAGAACCCGCTGGGGGGCATTCGTGGTGCAGCCCAGCTTCTGGAGCTGGAGTTGCCGGCGCATGATCTCAAAGATTTGCGAGAGTACACGCAAGTCATCATCAAAGAGTCTGATCGTTTGCAGACGCTGGTCGACCGCCTGCTGGCACCGCATCGGCGTCCTCAAATCGTTGGTGATGTCAATATTCACGAAGTATTCGAAAGGGTACGCAGTTTGATCATGGCGGAGTTCCCGCAGGGTCTTTCAATACGGCGTGATTACGACCTCTCGCTGCCCGACTTTCGCGGCGATAAGGAGCAGCTCATTCAAGCGGTTCTCAATATCGCGCACAATGCCGCGCAGGCATTGGCACCGCGTATTGCACAAGGGGATGCGGAGCTGGTCTTCCGCAGTCGTGTTGCACGTTCGATCACCCTCGCAAAGGTGCGTTATCGGCTGGCACTAGATTTGCATATCATCGACAACGGCCCGGGTATACCGGCTGAGTTGAAGGACAGGATTTTCTATCCACTGGTCTCCGGCAGAGATGGCGGCAGCGGATTGGGGCTGACACTGGCACAAACCTTCATTCAGCAACACCTGGGCGTGATTGAGTGCGAAAGCCGGCCCGGTCATACCGACTTCCGTATCCTGATTGCGCTGCCCTGATTTTGGGCAGTATCGGATACTGGCAAGCATACTGAAGCCGGCTTCGCCATAATGGCACCAATTTGGTGCTTATCGTCGACTGGGCATGCACCAGCGGCAGCGTGATGAGGCTCGGGCAAGGCACATGAAACCAATCTGGATAGTTGACGACGACGAATCAATTCGCTGGGTGCTGGAGAAAGCACTAGCGCGCGAGAACTTGGCGACACGAAGTT
>JBIIEY010000024.1:0-12625 GCA_044237595.1 Burkholderiaceae bacterium
AAAAGTACCGTTTATCTGTATTACTGCCACGGGTGGTGCGCGCATGCAGGAAGGCTTGCTGTCGTTGATGCAGATGGCCAAGACCACGTCCATGCTCACCAAACTGTCCGAGAAAAAGCTCCCTTTCATCTCGGTACTGACCGATCCCACCATGGGTGGCGTGTCCGCATCCTTTGCTTTCATGGGCGACGTGGTCATCGCCGAGCCCAAAGCGCTGATAGGTTTTGCGGGGCCGCGCGTGATCGAAAATACGGTGCGTGAAAAACTACCGGAAGGTTTTCAGCGCTCTGAATTCATCATTCAGAAGGGTGCGATCGACATGATTGTGGATCGTCGCAAGATGCGTGAAGAAATCGCGCGCCTGCTCGCCATTTTGCAAAATCAGCCACCGGAAGTGCTGGCCTGATTTTTTTTCGGTTTGAATTTAACGACGCTGGATCCCAGCTTTCGCTGGGAGCGAGTGGGGAATTCGGATCGCATGCGATACGCCCCTGCAGGTGATGACGATAATTGTTGAGGTCAACACAACAATTTTTCAAATGTCACCCCGGCGCACGCCGGGGTCCAGCGACTTTACGCACCTCCTGAATTTACCTGCAAATTTTCTCCGCCATGCCACTTTCGCTCAATGACTGGCTGACCCGCCTCGAATCACTTCATCCCAAAGCCATTGAGATGGGTCTGGGTCGTGTCAGCGAGGTCGCAGGTCGGCTCGGCATTCGGTTCGACTGCCCTGTGATCACGGTCGGCGGTACCAATGGCAAGGGTTCAACGTGCGCGATGCTGGAAGCCATGCTGCTGCAAGGAGGCTACCGCGTCGGTCTCTATACCTCGCCGCATTTGCTGCACTTCAACGAGCGCGCACGCATCAATGGTGAGCTGGCTAGCGATGAGGCCTTGTGCATAAATTTTGAAGTCGTCGAGGCAGCGCGTCAGGATGTGTCGCTGACGTATTTTGAATTTACGACGCTGGCCATTATCAAATACTTTGCCGATGCCGGTCTGGATGCGGTGATTCTCGAAGTCGGGCTGGGCGGTCGTTTGGACGCGGTCAATCTGATTGATGCCGATGTCGCCATCATCACCAGTGTCGATCTTGATCATCAAGACTACCTGGGTGATACACGCGAGAAGATAGGTTTCGAGAAAGCCGGTATTTTTCGCTCGGGTCGCACCGCGATTTGCAGTGATCCCTCGCCACCGCAACCCCTGCTCGATCACGCGGCAGCCATTGGTGCTGATCTTTGGCTGTTCGGGCGCGACTTCAACTACTCCGGCGACCGGCAGCAATGGAATTACGGTGGACGCCAGCAGCGCCGTAATGCATTGGCTTATCCCAGCCTGCGCGGCGCAAACCAGCTACTTAATGCGAGTGCCGCATTGGCCGCGCTGGAAGCTCTGCGCGAACGTTTGCCCTTGGGCGCACAAGAAGTTCGCAGCGGGCTGGTGATGGTGGAATTGCCAGGACGTTTTCAGGTCTTGCCCGGACGTCCTGCCGTGATTCTCGACGTTGCTCACAACCCGCACGCTGCGGCAACGCTGTCGCAAAATCTGGAGCAGATGGGCTTTCATCCCTATACGTATGCTGTTTTTGGTGCCATGGCCGATAAGGATATTGCAGGCATCCTGGCCCATTTGGTGGACCGTATCGATCATTGGTATTTGACTGATTTACCGCTACCGCGCGCCGCCAGCGCGACATCGCTGGCCGAGGCGCTGGCGCAGGCGGGTGTTGTACCCAGTACCGCATCTGGTGCAGAGCGAAGTGTTCAGTGTTTTGCGACCCCGGCGGAGGCTTATGCTGCGGCTCGGGAGCGCGCCACCGAGAATGATAGAATTGCGGTCTTCGGGTCATTCGTTACGGTGGCCGGCGTGATGGCCGTCAGATAATCTTTCTGCCACCGCGTCAAATACACAATTCAGCAACGCAATCAACTTTCTTATGGGCCTGTTCTCGTTCCCTGGTAAAAGCCAGCAGGATGCCGATGACGATCTGGACGTGCCGGTCAAGCCGCGCCGTTCGCGCCGCAGCCCCAGTCCGGATGAAGAGCCTATCGATCCCATGCTGCCAGAAAAGCAGCGCGCACGTCGCCGTTTGATTGGTGCGACTGCGCTCGTGCTTGCAGCCATCATCGGATTGCCGATGATTTTCGATGCCGATCCCAATAAACCCTTGGCGGATGATGTCGAGACGCAGATTCCTGACAAGGTTTCGCCAGCGCCCGAGAGCCTCAGGCCGCAGCCTGCACCGCAATCTGCCCCGCAAAAGGCCATCGAATCTCCCGCACCCGCACAGCCGCCTGTTCCTCCCCAGCCAGTGCCCGAGGTAAAGACAGCGCCTGAGCCAGCAAAAACAGTCAAGCCGAACGCTGAAGCTTCGGATAAGTCGGTTCCAAATAAAACCGCTGAAAGCAAAGCACCAGCCGAGGAAGATAAATCTCCGGCCAAGGAAAAGGCACGCAAGTACCTTTTGCAGGTCGCTGCAGTCAATAGCAAGACAAAGGCGGATGATTTGAAGAGTCGCCTGAAAGAATCTGGCATCAAAGCGTATTCCGAGAAAGTCAGCACCAAGGACGGCGATCGTTTCCGTGTTCGCGTGGGGCCGTTTGCAAGCCGCGAAGAAGCAGAAAAAATGCAAGCGCGTGTGAAGAAGATGGGTCTGAGCGGCAGCGTCCAGTCTATGTAGAGTTTCCGGCCTGGCCGGAAGTCATGTTTTTTGAAGGAGCCCCACCATGTGTGGCATTGTTGGCGTCGTTTCGCATGGCCCAGTGAACCAGCTCATCTATGATGCGCTGTTGCTGTTGCAGCACCGCGGTCAGGATGCCGCCGGTATTGCAACCAGCCATGGCAATACCTTCAGCATGCACAAAGCTAATGGTCTGGTGCGCGACGTTTTCCGTACGCGTAACATGCGTTCATTGCCGGGTAATTCGGGTATCGGACAATGCCGTTATCCGACTGCCGGATCTTCCAGCGAGGAAGAGGCGCAGCCGTTTTATGTGAATGCGCCCTTTGGCATTACGCTCGCGCACAACGGCAATCTCACCAATGCCGATCAGCTCAAGATCGAAATGTTCAAGAAAGATCGTCGGCACATCAACACGGATTCAGATTCTGAAGTGTTGTTGAATGTACTGGCACATGAGATTCAGCAGGGCACCAGTAGTTTCTCTCTTGATCCATCGATTCTGTTCAAGGCGGTCTCCGCGCTGCACCGGCGTGTACGGGGATCCTATGCCGTGGTCGCGCAGATTGCGGGCTATGGGCTGCTGGCGTTTCGTGATCCTTATGGTATTCGTCCGCTGTGCATTGGTTTCAGTGACACTGAAAACGGTCCTGAATATATGGTGGCGAGTGAATCGGTTGCGCTCGAAGGTTTGGGCTTTCACTTTCTGCGGGATGTGATGCCGGGCGAAGCGATTTTTATCGACAACGAAGGCAAGCTCTATAACGAACAATGTGCCGATAATCCGGTGCTAAATCCCTGCGCGTTTGAATTTGTTTATCTGGCGCGTCCGGATTCGGTGATTGATGGCGCCTCAGTCTATGCAACCCGATTGAAAATGGGTGAGTATCTGGCTGAAAAAATACGGCGCGAATTTTCCGCCGGCGATATCGATGTGGTGATGCCTATTCCTGATTCTTCGCGCCCCTCCGCGATGGAATTGGCCATGACCTTGAACCTCGACTATCGAGAAGGCTTCATCAAAAATCGCTACATTGGACGTACCTTCCTGATGCCGGGGCAGGCGATACGACGTAAATCCGTGCGTCAGAAGCTCAATGCGATCAGTGCTGAATTCAAGGGCAAGAGCGTTTTGCTGGTGGATGACTCCATCGTGCGTGGCACGACCAGTCGCGAGATTGTGCAGATGGCCCGTGATTCTGGTGCCAAGCGTGTGATATTTGCATCAGCCGCGCCACCCGTAAAATTTCCGAATGTGTACGGCATTGACATGCCCACGCGCAGTGAACTGATCGCCCATGGTCGTACCGAAGAAGAAGTGTGCCGCGAGATCACCGCTGATGCGCTGGTTTATCAGGACATCGAGGCATTGAAACGGTCGATTACCGACGTAAATCCCATGCTCAAGAAATTCGAGGCATCCTGTTTTGATGGTGAATACGTCACTGGAGATATCTCGCGTGATTATCTCGATCGTATCGAGTTTGCACGTGAAAATCCCAAGGCCGTGATCGAAGATGCGGTACGGACCCAGCTGAATCTGAATCTCGCTCAGATCGAGTGATCAACGCCTGCTCCTGATGAACGATCAAAAGAAATTCGGTTTCACCACGACGATTCTGCATAGCGACCGGCAGAAACCCATTGAGCATGGGTCGCTCCACAAGCCAATTCATACCGCTGTCGCTTATGGTTATCGCGATGCACGTGAGTTGGCCGACGTGTTTCAAGGTAAGCGTCCGGGCTATCGCTATGGCAGACAGGGTAATCCCACTGTCTCTGCGCTCGAAGAAAAAATCACGCGCATGGAAGATGGTTTGGCCACGCTTTGTTTTTCCACGGGCATGGCGGCCGTCGGCGCGCTGGTGCAGGCCTTGTTGCGTCATGGTGATCATGTCATCTCATCGTCCTATTTGTTCGGAAATACCAACAGCCTGTGGCAGACCGTTGAGCTGCAGGGCATGCCTGTCAGCTTTGTGGATGCGACGAAGGTAGACGCTATTGAGCAGGCGATAACGCCAGCTACGCGTATGGTATTTGTCGAGACGATTGCCAACCCACGCACGCAGGTTGCTGATTTAGAGAAAATAGGTGTGCTGTGTCGCGAGCGTGGCATTCTTTACGTTGTCGACAACACGATTACTTCGCCTTATTTGTTCCGCCCTAAAAAAGTCGGCGCGAGTATCGTCATCAATGCGCTGACCAAATCCATCGGTGGTCATGGCAATGCGCTTGGGGGTAGTTTGACCGACACGGGTCTTTTTGACTGGACCAAATATCCGAATATTGCAGAGACCTACAAGCGCTTTGCCCCCGCACAGTGGGGACTGGCTCAGTTGCGTGCCAAGGCATTGCGCGATTTTGGCGGTGCACTCGGTCCCGAGGCCGCACATCATCTGGCGGTAGGTGCGGAAACCATGGCGCTGCGTATCGAGCGTGAATCCGCCACTGCGCTGGCTCTGGCTAGGATGTTGTCCGCTGACGAGCGCGTGGCCGCTGTGTATTACCCCGGGCTGCCGTCTCATCCACAGCATGGGATTGCGACATCGCTGTTTCGCGCCTACGGTGGCTTGCTGAGTTTCGAGCTCAAAGACGGCATTGATTGTTTCGACTATCTTAATCGACTCCAACTGGCCATACCTGCGAGTAATCTGGGAGATACGCGCACACTGGTCATTCCGGTAGCACACACGATTTATCACGAGATGGGGCCAGCGCGTCGCGCCAACATGGGCATTGCAGAATCGTTGATTCGCGTGTCTGTCGGTATTGAAGATACCGAGGATCTGCTGGAAGATTTCCGGGAAGCGCTCGACACCTGAGCGCAGGTTCTTTAGCGACCTCTCAAGGCCCCAGCGTTTTGGCGGCCTGGCGACTCAGCCAGCTCACGCCTTCGGGCATTTCGAATGACTGCAGTTGCTCGATCAGTGCTGACGCATCATGTTCATTGAACAGCAACCGCGCATGTTCTTCACGTACGAAACCTTCGCGTACCTGATGCGCCAGAAAATCCACCAGCCCATCGTAAAAGCCGTTCACATTGAGCAGGCCAATCGGCTTTTCATGAAAGCCCAGTTGCGCCCAGGTCAGGGTTTCGAATAATTCTTCCAGCGTACCCAGGCCACCGGGCAGGGCGATGAAGGCATCTGCGTGCTCAGCCATCAACGCCTTTCGTTCATGCATATCTTTGACGATCAACAGTTGGCTGATGTGCTGATGACCCACCTCGGTATCCATCAGCGCTTGGGGTATGACGCCAATGACATTGCCGCCCGCATTCATCACAGCGTCGGCCACGATACCCATCAGCCCGACGCGACCGCCACCATAGACCAGCGTGATCTGCTGACTGGCGAGTGTGGTGCCGAGCAAGCGTGCGGCTGCTGCATGGACGGGTGCGTGGCCACTCGATGCACCGCAATAAACGCAGATGGAACGAAGTTTGATT
Organism: Burkholderiaceae bacterium; assembly: GCA_044237595.1. Classification (GTDB taxonomy): domain Bacteria; phylum Pseudomonadota; class Gammaproteobacteria; order Burkholderiales; family Burkholderiaceae_D; genus Pernthalerella. The sequence goes on from JBIIEY010000024.1 coordinate 6,135, forward strand.
TTCACGAATTCAGGACGGCTGTGGGTGGAGCGCGATCATAACCGATGGTGCTTGCGATCAACCTGATAGCAACACCACCTCGGTCTTTTTCATCATTGGGCGAAAGTATTTTGTCGATCATGATTCTGCTTAAGAACGTATTGTTGTCAATATAAGCATAAAAATTAGGGGGCGAATCAGGCAACTTTCTCGCAAAAAACACCATTAATAGAACAGCAAGGTCACCGCCTATGGTTCGGGTGCCGTATAATCCGGAAAGTTCAAAACCGACTGGCCTGAATCGCAACCGATGAGTAAAGAACCCAAGCTCTCGTTCAAACAACAACAACTGATCGTCCGCGAGAACGCCATCGTCGATGCAACGAATAGCTTGCTCGCGAAAAAAGGTTTTGACCTGATGACGATGGACGAAGTGGCCTCTGAAGTTGGTATAGCCAAAGCCAGCCTCTACAAGCACTTCCCGTCCAAAGAAGCACTGGCCGCAGCCGCGATGATCCGCTTGCTTGAGAACACCCTTGCATTTGTGCGCGGCATGGCGACGGATCGCGCGCCCATAGACCAGCTCAAAGGCGTGTTGCAATGGGCGCTTGAAATTCGCATGAAGGGCGGCTTGCCTACCTTGCCGTCTGAAAACACCAGTCTGCGCGAAGCGCTACTCAACAATACCCGCTACATCAGTCGTTTGATGGACCTGAACGAATTGATGGGTGAGCTCATCGAGCGTGCGCGCGCCGATGGAAAAATTCGTAAAGATCTCCCCACTGAAGTTGTACTGTTCACAATTTACGCGCGTTCTTGCGACCCAACGCTGGATTACCTGCGCAGTAATGAGCAGTACACCGTTGATCAGGTGATCAACTTCCTGCTGAGCACGTGCTTTGACGGGCTAGCGTAATTTCTGCCATCAACATAGCCATCACTTCGCTGTCAAAGCCCAGTGCCACATGACCGATCAGGTCGAATGCCACGTTTGCAGCACCCGGTAATTGCGCAGATTGTTGCGGCGATACGATATTGTCGTGACGTGAATAAATTGACCTCATCCTCGCGCGTACGGTCGGGCCTTCCGAATTCGCGAGAATTGTCAGCCAGTGATTCTCTGTTTTTGCACCGCTGACCGTCGGTAGCATTTGCCGCGCATTTTCCCCCATTCCATACCCTGCCAGCGTACTGCCGAAATGCGGCGTGCCGAGCGTAATGATACTTGCAACTTTCACGGTGCCATAACGCCGTAGCCAGGCTCGGGCTGCCAGTCCGCCCATGCTGTGACCAACAATAACGATCGTTTCAACACCATTGTTACGGCATAGTTGTTGCGCCGATGTCTCGATCAGTTCTGCATAGTCATCAATGCTGCCTAGCAGGGGTTCCAGATCAATCGCTGCGTGACTGATACCTGCGCCAGAGAGCCGCTTGCTGAGAGGTTTCCAAAAACCGCTATTGGCGCCATAGCCGTGTAAAAGCAGCACCGGAGGCGAGGTATCTTCAGCAAAGTTGAATTGAAACGGACGGGCCAGTGGGAACAAATGAAACCAGCACACCATGCTGCACCAGAACTCTTGCAACATTCTGGCCGAGGCAGCTGTCAGCGGTACGCGCTGGCCGTTGCCCATTGGCTGCTGAAGCGCACCTGATAGAAAAAAATTATTGAAAATGATGCTCGCTCTCAGTAGCGTCATCATCACGATGGCATAAAGAAGTCCGACCGCTTGCGTACCAGCCCAGCCAAAAGATAAAAACAGCATACTCAGCCCCGCCAGCGTCAGTAACTGCAGCAGGATCATGAAACGAGTGAGTCGGGCGATCATGCTGATGGCTTAATCATGCAGGGTCGGTAGAATTATCGGCAGCCTTTATTGGCGGTAGCTGAACAAGCCGGGTACCCGCCAGCCGGTCATGCGGGAACTGTCGGTCGGGATCGAGAAAAACAGCGAGCATCCACAGCACCATGTTTAGCGCGGGGAATAGCACCAGCATCCAGCCTTCTGCATGCAGATAGCGTGCAGCCGCCAGACCCGGCAAGAACCAGAGCCACGCCAGTACGTAGCGCAATGCAGCCTGCTTCAGGGATAAAGCGCTACCATCGCGAGTCAGCAGGCGAATGCGCCATGTCTTCATCGCCAGTGTTTGTCCGCCATGCCGCCAGAACCAGCAGAAATAAATACCCAGCACCAGAAACAGCCAATATTGAAGATCGTCTCGCCGATAAAGCGCGTGACGCTGTTCCAGCAACGCGGAAAACGGCAATGTCGCAGCAAACAGGACAGCAAGCATCAACATGGTTTCGTACACCATGGCCATCAAGCGGCTTTTGACAGAGGCAGTTGGCAATGAGTCGGGTTGGAGATCGTTCACGAGTGTATTTGGCGGGCACTCGCCCCCAAAAGGAGCGCAGCGGGGCGGGAAAGACAGAAAAGCATCATTGTACGTCCCACAGCATGGTCGGTTCGAAGCAGTATCTTCAGGTGCCTTTTTATTAAGTTTTTGTGGCCCATATCTAGGCCAAACCGCTTGATTTCAAAGGCTTTTTCCAAGATTTCACTTGACCTTCGTGCTGCAACGCATTAACGTATCGTTCCCCTCGCCACCGCGAGGGGAATTTTTTGGCCTGCCCTGATTTGCCCATGATGCGAATCGGGCCGCAGCGCCACTTTCATCCGAAAGCAGTTTGCTCTAACCCACGCCACAAGCGTGAGGGATCGATCGCCAAAGCACGAACTCAGGCTGAACGAGTTGCGCTTAGCGTCGGTTTGAAATGCGCCGTAGTGCGCAGGACGGATCGGCGTGACCGCACAAAAAAGGAATGCCAGCAGCGTGCCACCGCAACCGGCCTCGACAGGAGAGAGCATCCGATCAATTTCCAATGGACCTTGAAAGGAAGCAGCAATGAGCACCGAAATCACGGGCGCCGACATCGTCGTGCGCTGTCTGGCCGAAGAAGGCGTCGAACATGTGTTCGGCTACCCCGGCGGCGCCGTTCTCTACATCTACGACGCTATTTTCAAGCAGGACAAATTCCAGCACATTCTCGTTCGCCACGAGCAGGCGGCGATTCACGCAGCCGATGCCTATTCGCGCAGCTCGAACAAAGTGGGTGTTGCGCTGGTGACTTCCGGCCCCGGCGTCACCAATGCAGTCACGGGTCTGGTGACTGCCTACATGGATTCCATTCCGATGGTGATCATTTCCGGACAGGTGCCGACCCACGCGATTGGTCAGGATGCCTTCCAGGAATGTGACACCGTTGGCATCACTCGGCCTTGCGTCAAGCACAACTTCCTCGTCAAGGATGTCAAAGACCTGGCGACGGTAATGAAGAAGGCGTTTTATATTGCGACCACTGGCCGTCCCGGCCCAGTTTTAGTCGATATCCCCAAGGACATCACCACCGCCAAGGCCGTATTCGAGTATCCAAAAGAACTCGAGATGCGCTCGTACAAGCCGGTCGAAAAAGGTCATTCGGGTCAGATCCGCAAAGCGGTTCAGCTCTTGCTTACCGCAGAGCGTCCGATGATCTACACCGGTGGCGGCGTCATTCTGTCTGATGCTGCACCTGAACTGAACAAGTTGGTCGATAAGCTTGGTTACCCTTGCACGAACACGCTGATGGGTCTGGGTGGCTATCGTTCATCGAGCGAGCGTTTTGTGGGCATGCTGGGCATGCACGGTACCTACGAAGCCAACATGGCGATGCAGCATTGCGATGTGCTGATTGCCATCGGTGCACGCTTCGATGATCGCGTGATCGGCAATCCCAAGCACTTTGGCAGCGTACCGCGCAAGATCATTCATATCGATATCGATCCATCATCGATTTCCAAGCGCGTGAAAGTCGACATTCCCATCGTTGGCAATGTGCGCGATGTACTCAACGATGTACTCGCTCAAATTGAAACGTCCGAACTCCAGCCCAATGCCACGGCATTGCAGGCCTGGTGGAAGCAGATCAACGAATGGCGTGGCAAGCAGTGCCTGAAGTATCCCACTTCGGATCAGGTCATCAAGCCCCAGTCTGTCGTCGAAAAGCTGTGGGAAGTCACTAAGGGTGATGCCTTCATTACTTCCGACGTCGGCCAGCACCAGATGTGGGCCGCGCAGTACTACGGCTTTGACAAGCCGCGTCGCTGGATCAATTCCGGAGGATTGGGCACCATGGGTGTCGGACTGCCCTATGCGATGGGCGTGCAGATGGCCAATCCCGATGCCACCGTTGCTTGCGTGACCGGTGAGGCATCGATACAGATGTGCATTCAAGAGCTTGCGACCTGCCGTCAGTATCACCTGACACCCAAGATTATCCTGCTCAACAACCGCTATCTCGGCATGGTGCGACAGTGGCAGCAGATTGATTACGGTTCGCGCTATTCCGAGTCCTACATGGATTCGCTGCCTGACTTCGACAAACTGGTGGAGTCATTCGGTCACGTAGGTGTAACGATCGACAAGCCCGGCGATGTCGACGGTGCGATGCGCGATGCCTTTGCGATGAAAGATCGTCTGGTCTTCTTGAATTTCATCACGGATCGCGATGAAAACGTGTGGCCCATGGTCAAGGCGGGTAAAGGCCTGACTGAAATGCTGCTTGGCTCGGAGGACCTGTAATGCGACATATTATTTCTGCATTGCTCGAAAACGAAGCGGGTGCACTCTCACGTGTCGTAGGCCTGTTCTCTGCGCGCGGCTACAACATCGAAACACTGACAGTGGCGCCGACCGAGGATGCCACCTTGTCGCGCATGACCATCGTCACCACGGGATCGGACGACGTAATCGAACAGATCACCAAGCATCTGAACCGTCTGATTGAAATCGTGAAGGTGGTTGACCTGACCGAGGGTGCGCACATCGAGCGTGAGCTCATGCTCATCAAGGTGCGTGCAGTGGGCAAGGAGCGCGAAGAATTGAAGCGCACGACGGATATTTTCCGTGGTCGCATCATCGATGTCACAGAGAAGACCTACACCATTGAGCTGACCGGCAACAAGTCCAAGCTCGATGCATTCATCGATGCCATCGACCGCACCGCCATTCTGGAGACCGTCCGCACCGGCGGCTCGGGTATCGGCCGTGGCGAGCGCATTCTCAAAGTCTGATTCACCGATAACCCACTACTTTTTATTCAACAATTCATACATCAGGATAATCATGAAAGTTTTCTACGACAAAGATTGCGACCTCTCGCTCATCAAAGGCAAGAACATTGCCATCATCGGCTACGGCTCACAGGGCCATGCCCACGCACAAAACCTCTCCGAGTCCGGCTGCAAAGTCACCGTCGGTCTCCGTAAAGGTGGATCTTCCTGGGCCAAGGTTGAAAAAGCGGGCCTCAAGGTTGCTGAAGTTAATGACGCAGTCAAAGCCGCTGACGTCATCATGATTCTGCTGCCCGATGAAAACATCGCCCAGGTCTACGCTGAAAACGTTGCCCCTCATGCGAAGCAGGGCGCAGTACTGGCATTTGCTCACGGCTTTAATGTTCACTACGGTCAGGTCGTACCCCGCGCCGATCTGGATGTGATCATGATTGCCCCCAAAGCGCCAGGTCATACCGTACGGTCCACCTACACTCAGGGTGGCGGTGTGCCGCATCTGATCGCCGTGTATCAGGACAAATCAGGCCATGCGCGTGACATCGCCCTGTCATACGCGATGGCCAACGGCGGCGGCCGTGCCGGCATCATCGAGACCAATTTCCGTGAAGAGACCGAGACGGATCTATTTGGTGAACAGGCCGTGTTGTGCGGTGGTACCGTTGAGCTGATCAAGGCGGGTTACGAAACGTTGGTCGAAGCGGGCTACGCGCCTGAAATGGCTTACTTCGAGTGCCTGCATGAACTGAAGCTCATCGTCGATCTGATCTACGAGGGCGGTATTGCGAACATGAACTATTCGATCTCGAACAATGCCGAGTATGGTGAGTACGTTACCGGCCCACGTATCGTGACCGAAGACACTAAAAACGCAATGCGTCAGTGCCTGAAGGATATCCAGACGGGCGAGTATGCAAAGAGCTTTATTCTCGAGAACAAGGCCAACGCACCGACACTGATGTCGCGTCGCCGTCTGAATGCGGAGCATTCGATTGAAATCGTTGGTGAGAAATTGCGGGCTATGATGCCGTGGATTGCCAAGAATAAACTCGTCGATCAATCGAAGAATTAAGTTTTTTCTACCCTCAACCGGCATCATGCGGGATGCGCTTGCAAGCGCACCCCGCGCTCGGCCTAAAAGCCACCCGCAGGGGTGGCTTTTTTTACGGCCTCCCGTGCCGTGGATAGCTAAGAACAAACTCGTCGATCAATCGAAGAACTAAGTCTTTGCTACCTTCAACCGGCATCATGCGGCGCGCGCGAAAATGCGCGCACCGCGCTCGGCCTAAAAGCCACCCGCAGGGGTGGCTTTTTTTACGGCCTCCCGTGCCGTGGATAGCTAAGAACAAACTCGTCGATCAATCGAAGAACTAAGTCTTTGCTACCTTCAACCGGCATCAT
>JBIIEY010000025.1:0-12591 GCA_044237595.1 Burkholderiaceae bacterium
ACTCACCGACACCTTCAACCGCTTTTTCGAATCCGAGAAAGCCGGCGGCTTGCTGCTGCTTTTCGCCACTTTCATCAGCGTGTCACTCACTAATTCCGTACTGGGTACTCAGTACCTCGGTGTGTGGCAAACAGAGTTTGCCGGTATGACGTTGGAGCATTGGATCAATGATGGCCTGATGGCGATCTTTTTTCTGATGATCGGGCTGGAGCTTGAACGCGAGTTGTATGTCGGTGAGTTGTCCATCCTGCGCAATGCACTTTTACCGATTTTCGCTGCAATGGGCGGCATGCTGGTACCCGCTTTGCTGCATTACGGATTCAATGCCGGCCTGCCTTCTCAGCCCGGTTTGGGCATACCGATGGCGACCGATATTGCCTTTGCATTGGGAGCGCTCGCGCTGCTGGGTGCGCGCATTCCAGCCTCGCTGAAAGTGTTTGTGGTGGCCTTTGCCGTCATTGACGACTTGGGTGCCATCGTGATGATCGCCTTGTTCTACACCGATACCGTGGCACTGCATTATCTGGCGGGCAGTCTGGCGGTCTGGGTATTACTGCTCAGTCTGAACCGCTTTTGGCGCATTGATGCATTACCGGTTTACGTAGCAGGCGGCGTGCTGATGTGGGCGCTGATGCTCATGTCGGGGGTGCATGCCACCGTTGCCGGCGTCATGCTCGCGTTTGCCATACCGTTCTGGAAAAAAGGCGATGCCGAGCATTCCCCTTCGCATTATCTTGAAAACAGATTGCACAAGCCGGTTGCATTTCTGGTGCTGCCGATTTTTGCATTGGCCAATACGGGCATCGTGATCGGTGCTGGCTGGCTGGAGAATTTGAGTGGCCCCAATGGCATGGGTGTCATCAGCGGATTGGTCATCGGCAAACCCGTGGGTGTGCTGCTGCTCTCCGTCATTGCGGTCATGCTCGGCATCTGCAGTCTCCCAGCCGACCTGCGCTGGCGTCATTTGGTCGGTGCGGGCATGCTGGGCGGCATAGGATTTACGATGTCAATCTTCATCACCAACCTAGCCTTTGCCGACCAACCGGAATTGATCAATGCTTCCAAAATGTCGGTGTTTGCTGCGTCGCTGATGGCGGGTGTACTGGGATTTTTGTGGCTGCGATTTTGCGGCTCAGGGGAGGCCGAACCGGCCTGATCATCAGCGTTCATGCCGGAGAAACAAGCAAAGACAGTTAACCTGATTGCATCGGACCGACGTTCGAGCTCACTGCTGGCCTGTGAAACCGATCAGAGAAAACGGTCCAGCAACCGGCGCGAGTGACGATCCATCGCACGCATGTCTTCGATGCGATAGGTCACACCATGGCTGTCCGTAATCAACAGTCCAGTACCCCGCAAACGACGAATATCTTCCTCGCCTTTGAGAACGAAGCTGGTGATACCGCGATCAGTGCGCACCTGCCAGGTGCTGGGGGTAGCGAACGTGGACACTGCAACCAGCCTGTCGATGACAGGAATGAAATCCCGCTGCGCAATCTCTTCCATCAACAGCTTTCGACTGTCAGCATCGAGTTCCGAAATGCGCGCGACAAAAACCAGTTCGTGACCCTCGCTATCGAGCAGTGACACATTTTCGCCCGGCGCTTCAATTGGGAAAGGCTGCGCAGGCACGATACCCTCATGCGAATCGCCATGCTCATCGGTGAATACCAAACGCCCAAACGCATCACGCCACAGCCGGTGTTGCGACGGCTGAAACTGTTTGCCGCTGGTCTCTTCGATCATTTCGCCCAGCTCGCTCATGACACCACCCGCGCCAACGGAATGTGAACACGCGGCGGCTCCAGGTCTTCGGTATCAACATTGCGCGCCTGCGCTTCATATAGCCGCCAGTATGCGCCACGCTCGGCCATCAGTTCTTCATGCGAGCCCAGCTCGACCACCTCACCACGCTCCAGCACCACCAATCGGTCAGCGCGGCGCAGTGTGGAAAGGCGGTGCGCAATTGCAATCGTCGTGCGTCCCTGCACGAGGTTATCGAGGGCTTTCTGAATTTCTTTTTCGGTTTCGGTATCCACGCTGGAGGTCGCCTCGTCCAGCATCAGGATGCGTGGATTGATGAGCAAGGCGCGTGCAATGGAGATACGCTGACGTTCGCCACCGGACAAACCCTGACCGCGCTCGCCGACGATGGAATCATAGCCATGACGCAAGCGCAGAATGAATTCATGTGCGTGCGCAGCGCGAGCGGCCGATACGACTTCTGCACGCGTGGCATTAGGCTTGCCGTAAGCAATGTTCTCGGCAATCGTGCCATGAAACAGAAACGGCTCCTGCAACACCAAACCGATATGCTGACGATAATCTGCGACCGAATGACGCCGGATATCGGTGCCGTCCATCATGATGGCGCCATCGGAGACATCATAGAACCGGCAGATCAGGTTCATCAATGTGCTCTTGCCAGAGCCGCTGTGACCGACCAGACCAATCATTTCGCCGGGACGAATATCAAAGTTCACACCCTTGAGGATGCGGCGACTGCCGTGTCGGAAGCCCACTTCACGCAGCGAAATCACGCCCTGCTGGGCTGGCACCGGCAAGGGATTGGTGGGCTCAGGCACACTGGATTTGTGATCCAGAATATCGAAAATCCGCTTGGCGCCCGCAGCCGCTTTTTGCGTGTGCGACACAATGCGGCTCATGGAATCGAGTCGGCCGTAGAAGCGGCCGATGTAGGCAATAAACGCCACCAGCACACCCACTGTCACCCCGTGATGCATCACCAGCCAGATGCCAAAACCCCAGACCACCAGCAAACCAACTTCGGTCAGCATCGTGACCGTGGGTGCAAACAAGCTCCAGGTGCGATTCAGTTTGTCATTCACCGCCAGATTGTGCATGTTCGCATCGCGGAAACGCTGCGACTCGCGCGCTTCCTGAGCAAATGCCTTTACAACGCGAATGCCGGGGATCGTATCGGCCAGCACGTTCGTCACATCGCCCCAGATACGATCGATCTTTTCAAAACCCGTGCGCAAACGATCGCGCACTGAGTGAATCATCCACACGATCAGGGGCAGCGGCAACAGGGTCACCACCGTCAGCCAGGGATTGATTGTAAAAAGAATCACCGCCGTCATGACGAGCAGCAGCACATCGGTGGCGAAATCGAGCGCGTGCAGCGAAAGGAAAACACAGATGCGATCGGATTCATTACCGATACGCGCAATCAAATCGCCCGTGCGCTTGGCGCCAAAATATTCGAGCGAGAGCGTCATCAGGTGATCGAAGGTGGCCGTGCGCAAATGCGCACCGATGCGCTCCGACACCAGCGCCAGCAAATAAGTACGCCACCAGCCTAGTCCCCATGCCGTTAACGCGGCAATCAGCAATCCGGACAGATAAATCATCACGTCGTGCGTGTCGATCTCTGCACCCGTGTGCGTGGGTATCAGGATCTCGTCCATCAAGGGCATCGACAGGTAGGGCGGTACCAGCGTCGCGGCGGTCGCGGCCAGCGTCAGGAAAAAACCCAGCAGCAGTTGCAAACGGTAGGGTTTGGCGAAACGCCAGAGGCGGAACAATACCCAGGTAGAGACAGGCTGCAAAAGCTCGCGATGGCAGACCGGACACTCCTCACTCTCCTCGGGCAAGGCAGACTGACAACTAGGGCAACGCGCAGCCGCTTCGTCGGTGGTCAAGGTCTGGCCGGCGCGGGTAATCTGTACACGCTCGAACTGCTGCATCAGACGTATGGCACCGACCTCCTGCTCCAGCGTGAAACGCCAGCGCGCAAGGCAAGACTGCGCATTGTGCAAAGCCAGGGTTGCCACACCAGCATGGTCGGTGTGATGCAGACTCAATTCGCTCGTCAGCGGCCAGCTGACCCACCCGTGTCCATCCGAATCGCTTATTATTCGATCCGTCGTCAGCAAAACTCTGCTGGCGGAAAACCGCAAAGCCGCATCAAGATCGGGTTCCAGCGTAGCCAGTACCTGCTCTCCCTCATGCAAGGGCGGCAAGGGTCTGTTCAGTGCAACCGACTGACTGTCCTGAGATAAGGCGCCGGTCGATTTGGATGACAATAAACTGGAAGACATGGATGAGGGAGTCGGGTCTGCGATGCCAGCTGTTTTTGGTTTAGGTCTCTGTGGGTGATATCGCGCCGTCGCAAAAATCAACGCGGATTGTCGCGCAATCTGCCTCGCTCGTCCAACGTGACCGCCATATTACCCTTTTAAGCCGTTTTGATTTGACATGACGCCATCTGCCCCTGATTCCTACATGCCGAAAGGCCCGCTGGAAATCGATATCCTTCGAGTGACCTACCTGCGCGGACCCAACATGTGGACCTACCGCTCGGTTCTGGAGGCCTGGCTGGATCTCGGCGAACTGGAAAACTGGCCCAGCAACAAGCAGCCCGGCTTCATCGACCGCCTTCTGGCGGCGCTGCCGCAGGTGGCGGCGCATCACTGCAGCCCTGGCGTTGCCTACGGCTTCGAGCAGCGACTGCGCGAAGGCACCTGGATGGGCCACATCCTTGAGCACATCATCATCGAATTGCTCGAGCTGTCCGGCATGGAAGCCGGTTTTGGCCAGACGCGCGAAACCACCAAATCCGGCACCTACCGCATGGTCTTTCGCGTACCCGATGAAACGGTGGGCCGTATTGCACTCGATTCCGGTCTGGCGCTGCTGCATGCCGTGATCAACCATCAGCCCTTCGACATCGAGCCCGAGCTGGCCAAAATCCGCAAAGCGATTGACGAGCACTATCTTGGCCCAAGCACCGCGCATATCGTGGCCAGCGCCAACCAGCGCAAAATTCCCCATATTCGCCTCAACAAGGGCAGCTTGGTCCAGCTCGGCTACGGCGCACTGCAAAAGCGTATCTGGACTGCTGAAACCGATCTGACGAGTGCCATAGCCGAAGGCATCGCCGCCAACAAGCACATGACCAAGTCGCTACTGAAAAGCTGTGGCATTCCGATTCCCGAAGGCGATGTCGTTCATAGCCCCGAAGAGGCCTGGGAAGCAGCGCAAGATATTGGCGTTCCCGTCGTCGTCAAGCCGCGTGACGGCAACCGCGGTCGCGGCGTTATGCTCAATCTCTCGACTGAAGCAGAAATCAAAGCCGCCTATGCCGTCGCTGTCGTCGAAGATATCGATGTGATCGTAGAGCGCTACATCATGGGACACGAACATCGTGTACTGGTGGTGGGCGGACAGGTGGTTGCGGTGGCGCGTGGCGAAAGCGCCTGGGTCACTGCCGATGGGCGATCAACGATCGATCAACTCGTTGATGCGCAAATCAACAGTGATCCTCGACGTGGCAATGCCGACATTCATCCGCTCGAAACTCTCCACCCAAAAACCAACAGCGTGATTCAAGCGAATCTGCAGCGACAAGGACTCATGCCTGATGATGTTCCTGAAGCGGGCCGTCGCGTGCTGATTGCCGCCAATGGCAATCATGCGATCGAATGTACCGATCGCATCCACCCCGATATCGCTCACCTTTGCACGCTGGCAGCCCGCGTGGTCGGACTCGACATCGCCGGCATCGACCTGGTGTGTGCCGATATCAGCCAGCCGCTGGATTCTCAGGGCGGTGCCGTGGTTGAGGTCAACGCCGGGCCCAGCCTGCTCATGCATTTACGCCCGGCCGAAGGCCTGCCTCAACCGGTCGGCAATGCCATCGTCGGCCACCTCTTCCCCGAGGGTCAGCGTGGACGCATACCTATCGTGGGCATCTCCGGCAGCGTGGTGACCACGCCCGTTACACGCATGGTTGCCTGGCTCATGCAGCTCTCCGGCGCTCAGGTCGGCCTTGCCTGTCGTGATGGTTTATTCGTCGGACCAAGGCGCCTCGAAAACGGCGATGCCACGCACTGGGAGTCGGGGCAGCGTCTGCTGATAAATCGAAATGTTGAAGCCGCCGTATTCGAGCATGACCCGATCACACTGCTCACCGAAGGACTAGCCTATGACCGTTGCTGGGTGGGTGTCGTTACCGACAGTGCTCCGGTGGCCGGACTCGATGAGCAGTTGATGACCGAACCAGAGCACCGCTACAAGATAATGCGCACTCAGATCGACGTGGTGGTCGAAACCGGCGTCGCTGTGCTCAATGCCACCGACGAAACCGTGCTGTCCATGAGCGAGCTTTGCGATGGTGACGTAATTCTCTACGCCGCTGATGGTCAGCACTCGGCATTGCTTGCCCACCGCGAGGCTGGCAAACGCGTCGTGTTCATTCGCGATAGTCAGATTGAATGCGCAGCGGGCGGTGCAATTACGCATGCGTTCAACCTGAATGCTGATATCAGTCCGGCGGCGCGCGCACTGCCTGCCGAAGTTCTACTGCCCGCGATCGCTGCCGCCTGGGCGCTGGGACTGGATGACGCAACAATTCGCACGGGTCTGGAGACCTTTGCCACTGATGAGACTCAAAAACTGGTGATTGCCTGAGCATGGAAATCCTGCAAACAAGAGCCCTGCGCGGGCCCAATCTTTGGAGCCGTTACACCGCCCTGGAAATCGAAGTGCGCTGTGCCGCTACCGAACTGGGCCTTGAACAAATACCCGGTTTTGAAGAAACATTGCGCAGCCTTTTCCCCGGCGTGGGGGAATTGCGCGCACCGGGCTATACCGGACCGCTGACCCTCGCGCATGTACTGGAAGCCACCCTGCTGGCCCTGCAGGCACAAGCCGGTTGCCCGGTCAGCTTCAGTCTGACCTCACTAACACCGATAGCCGGTGTATTTCAAGTGGTCGTGGAGTACAGCGAGGAAGACGTAGGCCGTCTTGCCCTCACAATGGCACAGCACATCGTCGCGCATGCTTTGAAATTATCTACTGGGCAAATCGCTCCAAATGCGAGTACGCCAGATGTAACGGCCATGCTGGCCGAGCTACGCGAGCTCGATGAAGACAATCGCCTCGGGCCAAGCACAGGCTCCATTGTGACTGCGGCTGTCGCCCGTGGCATACCATTCAGGCGCATGACCAGCGGCTCACTCGTGCAGATAGGCTGGGGCCACCGACAGCGCCGTATCCAGGCAGCCGAAGTCGATTCCACCAGCGCCGTGGCCGAAGCCATCGCACAGGACAAGAATCTCACCAAGCACCTGTTGCATGCGGCTGGCGTACCCGTCCCGATCGGTGCGCCCGTGAAGTCCGTCGATGAAGCCTGGGAAGTCGCGCTGCGCATTGGCTTGCCCGTCGTGGTCAAGCCGCAAAATGGCAGCCAGGGCAAAGGCGTGACGGTCAATATTCAGACACGCGAGCAAATCGAAAAAGCCTTTCATGCAGCGACCGGCAAAAGCCCTGTACTGGTAGAAAAATTTTTCCCTGGCAGCGACTACCGCCTGCTCGTCGTTGGCAACAAGCTCATTGCAGCAGCGCGGCGGGATCCACCGCAGGTAACGGGTGATGGCGAGAACTCGGTCAGGCAACTGGTAGATATCGTCAATGCCGACCCGCGCCGCAGTGATGGTCATGCCACATCGCTGACCAAAATACGGTTTGATGACATCGCGGTCACCTGCCTGTCAGCACAGGATCTGAATCCGGATTCGGTACCGGAAAAAGGCCGGCGCGTCATCTTGCGCAATAACGCTAACTTGAGTACTGGCGGCACCGCTACCGATGTCACCGATGATGTGCATCCCGAAGTCGCCGCTCGCGCCATTGATGCCGCTGCCATGGTGGGACTGCATGTCTGCGGTGTCGATATCGTCTGCGAAAGCATCATGCGCTCTCTGGAAGAACAAAATGGCGGCGTAGTCGAAGTCAACGCCGCACCCGGATTGCGCATGCACCTCTCTCCCTCGTATGGCAAGGGACGCAACATCGGTGAAGCCGTCATGCAACTGATGTTCGAGCCGGGCGATGACGGCAGAATCCCGGTGATCGCGGTGACGGGAGTCAACGGCAAAACCACCACCACCCGACTGATCACTCACGTGCTCGCTGCAAATGGTTTATGCGTGGGCATGACCAATACCGATGGTGTGTTTGTCGATGGCCGTCAGACCGACAGCGGTGACTGCAGCGGGCCCAAGAGTGCGCGTAATGTGCTCTCGCATCCTCATGTGCAGGCAGCAGTGCTGGAAACAGCACGCGGTGGTGTACTGCGCGAAGGACTCGGTTTCGATAAATGTGCCGTCGCCGTCGTGACCAATGTCGGCGAGGGTGACCATCTCGGCATGAATCATGTACATACGCCCGAAGATGTCGCACGCGTCAAGCAAATCATCGTGCAAAACGTTGCACCCAACGGCTATGCCGTACTGAATGCTGCCGACCCTCTGGTTGCAGGCATGGCACCACATTGCCCCGGCAAGGTGATTTTCTTTGCGCAGAATGCGCATCATCCAGTGCTCGTCACCCACCGCGCGCGTGGCAATCGCGTGGTCTTTGTCGAGGCTGGCGATATCGTGGTGACGGAGGGCGCTACGCAGCATCGCATGCCGCTTGCCGACGTGCCTCTCACGCGAGGCGGACTATTGGGCTTTCAGATCGAGAACACGCTGGCCGCCGTTGGTGCCTGCTGGGGACTCGGCATGGAATGGCAGCAGATCGTTGATGGCATCACCAGCTTTCACAATGACAGCAAGAACGCACCGGGCCGATTCAACCTCATGCGCTATCGCGATGCCACCGTCGTCGCTGATTACGGACATAACCCGCATGCCATGCGCGCACTGGTCGCCGCCTTTGACGCCCTACCTGCCGATCAGGGCATGAAACGCACCGTCGTCATCAGCGGCGCCGGCGATCGCCGCGATGAAGATTTGCGCGAACTCACGCGTGTGCTTGGTGCCGCCTTCGACAACATCGTCCTCTTCGAAGATGCCTGTCAGCGTGGTCGTGCCGATGGAGAGGTTCTGGGTCTCTTGCGTGAAGGTCTGGTAGGCGCAACACGCGCCAGCCATGTGGAAGAAATCCGCGGCGAATTCATCGCCATTGACCGCGGTTTGTCACTGCTGAAACCGGGTGACCAGTGTTTGGTACTGGTTGATCAGGTCGAAGAAGCGCTGGCGCATCTGGCTATACGGGTAACGGAAAATTAGGGCGTGTGATCAATTAGGTTTAAACATCCTTACAACACAGCCTCCAATCCTTTGCGCTCAATTAAATTGAGAAGTTTGAGAGACGGACCACTCGGCCGCTTGTCGCCGGCTTCCCACTTCTGCACGGTCGATAAACTCGTGTTCAGGACCGCGGCGAATACGGCTTGGCTCAGGCGGGAACCCTCACGTAGCAACTTGATTTTCTGCGGCGCCATCTCATGCACGTCGAGTCGACACAATGCATCAAACTCACCCATTCGTCGTTTGCTGATAAGTCCGGCTCCGTGTAGCCCAGTCGCTGTCTGATGCATCTCATCAAGGATGCGGCTTTTACGCTTTGGCATGGTCATTTTTTATCTCCACAATCTCACCGGCTGTCAATGCAGCCGCTAGTTGGCGATCATCAAACTCCAGAAGCTCCTTTGCTACCTCTTGGAGTACCTTCAATTCGTACTGGTCGACATTGGCACGCTCGCTTTTCTCAAACCCGTAAAGGAAGAACCATCGTCGCCCGCGCTTGGTCGCAACGATGGTTCGGGCGCCGCCACGCTTCCCCTGCCCCTGTAGCGGGACGCGTTTTTTCAATAGGTGGCCTCCCAAGTCTGCGTCAACGAGCCCTTGAGCAATCTCGGATACAGCACTGCACAGACCCGCGTCAGTCAGACCGGCCTTGCGCATCCAGCGGGTGAAAGTTCGGGTTCGGAAGACTCTTTGCACGGAAAAATATACCACTAAGTGTGATAGATTACTAGGAGCCGGCTCTCATCCGCGACGCTGGTGCTTGTCATGCGCATGGATGATTACCGAAGTAGCGGTGCTCAAATGAAAACCGCCTTGTAATAGCAGTCCTTAAGTTGCCTAAATTGTAATATTGATTTCAACGAGATTGACGAAAACCCAACACGAGTTCTCAGGAAGTGCTTGTGAAATAAAACCGGAAGCTTTTGTGACTGCGAAAATAGCGCCGAGCCATTGATTTTCCTTGGCCCTGCATCGCACAACTTCGCTGGCGCGAAACACAATGTGGATTTACTCAGCGTTTACCAAAGCCGAAGTGACGTCTTACAGAAATATGTCTCAGTTTTTACTCGCGCGGGCGACATCGACGCGAGTGAACTGAGTCAGAGGCGATGATTTTTTAGCACATCAACGTAAACGTTAATGCAGTCTTGCGCCAGCGAAGGTGGCGGATAGGGATCACACGGAAATCGTCGAAGCGATCCGGCACGTGTTATAAAAACTTCACTCTGGCACGCAAAGCATCGATCGAGATTTGCGCGCCAGCGATGGCTTTACCACCGGGCTCGCCACCGGCAATGACGCCCTTGCCGGCCACTGGTGCCAGAGAATCCACACGAAAACGAGCCACATCGCTACCGTGGCGGATGAAGCAGGACTCGTCGAAATACAAACGATCGCCGTTATCGTCTATCTCGTCAAAATCAATGCTGTCGAATCCAATCAGCTGCCGCACACCCGATTCGCCATCCGTGATTTCCGTTTCACGGATATCTTTTGTCGAGGGATCAATCACAAAAACCTGCATGGTGCTCTCCATTCACTGTGACCGCTTCAGCACACAAGCTGCAGCAAAAAATCAGCGCGCATGCTATCACGCAACGCCATATGCGACGGGATGATGAGCATGGTGGCAAGGATCTGCCACATCGCCTTTTGAAACGGCAGGAATTTGCCGCAGGCGTGCAGGGAATCTGAATATCACCACACAAGTCAGCAATGGCATGTTTTTTGCACTCACCGAGTCCAATTTCACAATACCAGCCGAAGCCACCAGGCAGCGGACCCGGAAACCATGCATATCGACGGCGCAAACGGCTTCATTCCAGTGACGGGAGGTACCTCGCCCAATCAGGCCGAAGCCAAGGCACTGCTCCTGCCGGAGCTGCAAAAAATCGTACCCGATGCGAGTGCGAGCGATGTAGCGCCCAAGGGTTTCCCAAAGGGGGTGAGCTGGACCGATGCCTACAAGATGGTCACTGGATGGCACCGCGAAAACGAAGATTCGCAACCCAAATTCGGTATTCTGGTTGATCGACTCACTGGCGCGATCAACGGCACCAAAACACTGGCGCGGCTGGGCTACAACGATCTCTCGCGCTTCCCGCGCGGCACCTCGATTCAGGGCGCGATCGACAAGCTCTACGGCACACCCTCGAACGGTTTTCTGGCCAAAGCCTTGTCTCAAGCGGGCGTTTACGATTTGCGCGATTTCCCGACCGGCACCCGCGCCTATGAGGCCTTCAAGCTCATTGAAGACCCAGAAAATCCCGGCGTAGTATCGCGCGACAAATATCTCGAATACCAACAGGCCTATAAAAGTCTGGCAGCTATCGGCATTACTTCGCTACAGAACTTCCCGAAAGGGACCACATTGGTACAAGCCAGGGACATGCTCGCACCCAAGGCAGCGCAAATGCTGACGATGATGGGTGCAGATGACAGCATTTTTGCCAATCCTGATCTATCCCCACTCGACAAGCTGGCAATCACCATCAATCTGCCCAAGACCATCAATCAGTTGGTCCCTCTGCCCTCGGACACTGAACAGCGTACTGCCTTGGTCAACAAGTTCCGTGCGGTGTCGGAACAGGCCGGCGCAGCGCGCCATCTGGGCATGATGGGTTACGAGAGCCTCCAGCCATTCAAAGGCATGAGCGCCCTCAAAGGGAAAGAACCCAAAGCCCGCGATGCGCTGGCGCTGGTCAAAACCACGCCGCAACCATTCGACTTGCCGCAACCCGCACCCGTCACCAGCGGCAAAGATAATTATGCGCGGCTGTTCATGCCCACCACGGCCAGCAAAATACGCACCTACGGAACACCCAATCCGGTGACCAAAACCGTGCTCGGTCCTCAGACGCAAGACCGCGTCACCAAAAATCTCCTCCCGCCAACCCGGACCGTGACTGCGGCCGAGGTACTGGCGTTCAACCAAGCCTACTGGGGCCGGAGATAGACCCTGTCCCGTTTGGCCGCCGCGAACCGAGCGCGCCGCAATTGATGCTAAATTAGTCCTGTTTCCGAAAGGAAACCACATCGACAACGGACGTTGTCCCATCACATTCATTCGCTCCAGACGGTCGCATGATGAAACGAGGCTTTTTTCTTTGGCTGTGCCTGATGCTGCTGCAGGCAACGGCGGCACAATCGCAGGGAGTCTTTGAGGTTACGAAAGACGTGCCGCTGGTGTTCAGTGACGCCGCCGGCACCCGCGTACTGGCAGAAACCGATCGCCCGCTGAGTCCGGAGCAAGCCCGCGAGCGTCTTGATGATTTCAAATCACCCGAATCCATCGGCCGCATTCAGCCTCGCCAGTACTACTGGGTACTCAGCCAATTGCAAAGCCGGCTCGATACGGACAGGGAAATCCGCATCGACATGCCGATGTGGGAAGCGATGCACCCATCGGTGATTTTCGACGATGGGAGGACACAGCGGTTGCAGTCCTCCGGCAATTTCTGGGGTAATTATTCCAAGCTGGGCGATGCCAACCCTTACGTCATGGGGATAGATGCTGCACCCAGCCAGT
>JBIIEY010000026.1:0-12581 GCA_044237595.1 Burkholderiaceae bacterium
ATATCCACAGGCCGTTAATAGACAAAACTAATTTTGGATACCGTAACGATGTGCGATTGAGTCAGGCCGGGGCTTGCACGCCGAATTCCTGTCTGGTTGATATGCCCTATCGCAGCAAAAGTGGTTCGAAGACAGCGATCGGGTTCCGTAAAACGCAAGTTGCCAAGCATTGGCCAACCCACACTTATTCACAAAAATGGGCTTGTCAAGATGGCGGAAAAAAAAATCCAAATTTTTTTCCTTGATATAACAGCCCTTGCTAAGCCATTGATTTTTCAGGGCCTTGCCGACTGCTTTGCAACGAGTCATTTTGTTGAACACCGCATGAACTCAGCGCTTTGGCTTGTCAAGACCCAGTTACGCACAAAGTTATCCACAGAATTTGTGGATAGCGGAAAAATGTCTTTTGCGCCCGTGATTTAAATCAGTTTTTAAAGCTTTACGTTAAGTTGGAAAGACGTTTAATAAAGCCGGGGTCATGGCGCAAGCTAGCCCAGACTCGGGGTGCCGGTGGACACAAACGCCGCGCCGCGATATCACTTTTTTAACCCCGATAGTTTTCGGTTTCATTAACGCAGTGCTTCTTCAGTTCAAACTCGCTGTCTATGTCGCCACCCAATCCTCGCATTCTCAAAATGGCGCTGGACACCCCGCTGGCCATCGAATTTGACTATCGTTGGCAGCCACAATCTGATGATGATCTGCCGCCAAGCGTGGGCCAGTTAGCCCAAGTGCCATTTGGACGTCGAGAAGTCATTGGCCTTGTTATTGCAATCCAAGAAAGCAGCAATTACGCGCCCGAAAAAATTCGTGATGTCACTGCGATACGCTATCAGCTGCCTCCCGTATCGGCGCATTGGGTAGCCCTGTCGCGATTCGCGGCGGATTACTACCAGCGCCCCTTGGGTGAAGTGGTCTTGCCTTGCCTGCCGAAAAACCTGCGCGCACTTAAATCCACTGCACTCGATAGCGCATTAAAGAAGATCACTGCACTCGCGCCACCAAAAAATTCAGTGACGGCAGCCGCGCCCCAACTCAATGCGGACCAGCAAGCCGCGGTCGATGCGATAACAGCATCCAGAAGTTACAGCACTACCTTGCTCTTTGGCGTAACCGGCAGCGGCAAAACTGAGGTCTATCTGCGAAGCGCAGAAAAAATTCTTGAACGCGAACGACAACAGGGCCGGAACGCGCAGGTATTGATGTTGGTGCCGGAAATAAATCTGACACCACAGCTCGAGAACAGCGTTAGGGCGCGCTTTCCCGAATTGAATGTGGTGTCGCTACATAGTCAACTCTCGGAGGGGGAGCGTACCCGCAGTTGGCTGTCTGCGCATCTAGGCAATGCTGCCATCGTCCTTGGTACCCGCTTAGCTGTGCTCGCGTCATTGCCCGATTTGAAGCTGATCATCGTCGATGAAGAGCATGATCCCTCATACAAACAACAAGAGGGTTTGCGTTACTCGGCGCGCGATCTGGCGATTTGGCGCGCACGCGACTTGGATATTCCGGTGGTCCTCGGCTCGGCAACACCGTCGATGGAGAGCTGGCATCACGCAGAAAGCGGGCGGTATCGAAAACTGGCGCTTACCCAGCGTGCTGCTGCGCAAGCAGTGTTGCCCAACATATCGCTGATCGATATGGAGCGAATCAAGGTAAGCGAGGGCTTGGCGCCGCCACTCATTGCAGCCCTGCGCGAGCGACTGGCGCGCGGTGAACAATCGCTTTTGTTTCTCAATCGCCGCGGATACGCCCCTGTCTTGCATTGTGATGCTTGCGGCTGGATCAGTAATTGCCAGCGGTGTACCGCATTCATGGTGCTGCACAAACCAGAACGTCGTTTGCGCTGCCACCACTGCAGCCTAGAGCTCAGGATCCCATCATCTTGTCCCACCTGTGGCAACGTGGATTTGCAGCCCCTCGGCCGAGGTACGCAACGTATTGAGGAATACTTGCACACCTTGTTTCCTGAGGCCCGTGTGCTTCGAATCGATGCCGACTCCACCCGCAAAAAAGGCAGCGCGCAAGCGGCATTTGAAACGGTACATCGAGGCGAAGTCGACATTCTCCTCGGCACCCAAATGGTCGCCAAAGGACACGATTTCCAGAGGCTCACGTTGGTCGGCGTGATCAATCCTGACACCGCATTGTTTTCGCATGATTACCGGGCCGGCGAGCGTTTGTTCGCGCAGCTCATGCAAGTCGCGGGCAGAGCGGGTAGGGCGGGCAGTGCACTTCAGATGTCGAAAAGTGAGGTGTTGGTTCAAACCCGCTATGCGCAACATCCCCTCTATCGCGCACTGCTTGCACATGACTTTCCAGGTTTCGCGTCAGCCACGCTGGAAGAGCGCCGCAATGCGGGCCTGCCGCCTTTTGTCTTTCAGGCTTTGCTAAGAGCGGAATCAAAAACCTTGGCCAAAGCCCTGGAGTTTTTGCAGCAGGCGCAGGAGCTTTTACCCCATCCCGGCATTGTCATCAATGATCCAGTGCCCATGACCATGACGCGTGTCGCTGGTGTCGAAAGAGCGCAGCTACTGCTGGAGTCAAATGCACGAGCCACCTTGCAAAACTTTCTGAAGCTGTGGGTGCAGGAACTCCGCAAACAGCCAAGCCGCTTGCGCTGGACGCTTGAAGTTGATCCTGTTGATATTTGAATCCAACACCACACAACTACGCGTTCAGGCGTGCACCACACGCCGGCATGGATCAGAGCTTAATACGATGCCTACCGAGGCACGTGATACGGCAGCTTTATTGAATGGGCGAATCCAGCTGACCTTCTTCGGCTAACTGACGAATCATGCGTATCGTGTCGATATCAGATTCTTTATAAGCCTCACGTCGGAAGTCATTATAAAAAGATTCTTCTGCTGTTTCAGGTGTATCCACATGATCATCGTAGGCAAATCTGACAAACAAGGCGCCTGTATGCGGCTCTTCGATAGTCATCGTCAGATCGGAAGCAGGAATGTCGTTTTGCTGTGGTACATGGTAATGAACCTGGTCCAATTGCTTGAATCGCACTTCATCAATCACTTCAAGTTTTCCGAAGTGAAGTTTGCGTGACAGGCCCTCTGCGGAACGCGCCGTAATCTCGCAGCTATCGAGGCCAATAAGAAACAGCGTCGGACGCTCTGCGCGCATCACAAGCCCGTGCCAGAGCTGCGAGCGACTGAGCGGGGCAATCATGGGATTGCTCAAATTGTTAATTTCGATGAGATGGGTGAATTTCATTGCGTCATCCTAATAATGCGCAATCACTTTATCACGCCCGACAGCAAGACTTTCGATACAATGGCGCGCTTGCCCACCTGCCTCACGCCGACTCCCTCATGCAGCACGGTCTTAACCCCCCGCAGAGAATTGCCGTCGACTATATCGATGGTCCTTGCCTTGTACTGGCAGGCGCTGGATCGGGCAAGACACGGGTTATTACCCAGAAAATCGCGCATCTGATTGAGTCGTGCAACTACGAGCCTCGCAACATCGCAGCGCTGACCTTCACCAACAAAGCCGCCTTGGAAATGCGCGAGCGTGTCGGCAAACTGTTGCGCGAGCCCGGTCAGGCAAAGCAGCTGACGGTCTCCACGTTTCACTCGCTTGGCGTTCATATTTTGCGCCGAGAAGCGCAGGCGCTTGGCCTCAAAGAGCGCTTTTCCATTATGGACAGTACCGATTGCTTTGCGATTGTGCAGGATCTGTCGGCGACGACGGACAAAGGCGCCATTCGTCGGATTCAGAGTGCGATGTCCTTATGGAAGAACGCATTGCTGACGCCCGAGCAAGCGCTGGCACAGTCAAGCACCGAAGATGAGGCTCAGGCAGCGCGTATTTATCGCAGCTATGTTGCGACCTTGTCGAGTTATCAGGCTGTTGATTTTGATGACCTCATTCGTTTGCCGGTCGAACTGTTTCGTCAGGATGAGGCCGCGCGAGATCGCTGGCAGCGTCGTCTTCGCTATCTGCTGCTCGACGAATATCAGGATACCAATACCTGTCAGTACGAACTCGTGAAGTTGCTGGTTACTGGACCTGGCAAGAAGCCCATGTTCACGGCCGTTGGTGATGATGATCAGGCGATTTATGCGTGGCGTGGTGCGACCATGGAAAACCTGCGTATTCTTCAGGACGATTTTCCTGATTTAAAACTCATCAAGCTCGAGCAAAATTATCGCTCCAGCACGCGTATTCTTCAGGCAGCCAATGCCGTCATCGCCAACAATCCGAAATTATTCGAGAAATCACTCTGGTCCGAGCATGGCGCAGGCGATCCGGTCAAGGTGCTGGCGATGGACGATGACGAAGCCGAAGCAGATCAGGTGGTCATCATGCTTTCGGCGCACAAATTTGAGCGGCGTGCAAAATTTTCGGATTATGCAATTCTCTATCGCGGTAACCATCAGTCGCGCGCACTGGAAAAGGCCTTGCGCCGCGAGCGTATCCCGTATGTGATGTCAGGCGGGCAGAGTTTTTTTGATCGTGCTGAAATCAAAGACATCATCAGTTATCTGCGACTTATTGCGAATGCTGACGATGATCCTGCGTTCATTCGTGCCGTGACCACGCCACGACGTGGAGTGGGTCAGGCTACGCTGGAGGCGCTGGGTGAATTTTCCGGCCAGTGGCAATGCTCATTGTTCGAGGCTGTTTTCAAGGGCGGCATCGAAGCGCGCATGAATGAACGCCAGCTGGCACCTTTGCGCGAATTCTGTGATTTCATCAATCAGCTCGAAGCCCGTGCGACGCGCGTCGGTGCGTCTGGCACCGGAGAAAATGCCGGCGCTGTACTGGATGACATGATGAAAGCCATCGACTATGAAGCTTATCTATACGCGACATTCGATGACAAACAGGCGCAAGAGAAGTGGCAAAACGTACTCGACTTCACCGGATGGCTGAAAGAAAAAGGCAACGGCGGACGCGATGCTGACGGACCTGAAAAATCGCTGCTGGAACTTACACAAATGGTGGCGCTCATGAGCATGCTGGAAGGCCGTGATCAGGAGCCGGATGCCGTGCGCCTGTCCACCCTGCACGCCGCCAAAGGGCTGGAGTTTGGCCATGTGTTCATGGTGGGCGTTGAAGAAGGCATCCTGCCGCACAAGGGTGATCCGGATGCGCCGGCCGAATTGCTGGCGCAACGCATTGAAGAGGAACGCCGGCTTATGTATGTCGGCATCACACGTGCACAGCGCAGCTTGACGCTTACTTGGTGCAAGAAACGCAAACGCGCACGCGACAGCGTTCCTTGCGAGGTGTCACGGTTTATCAAAGAGATGCGCCTCGACGAAGGCGATGCCTTGCCCGCAGAACACGAGGTAATGACACCCCAGGACAGACTGGCGGGTCTCAAAGCCTTGTTGCAAAAGCCCCGAGTGGCCTGAGTCCGTGCCCGATCACCGTAAATCAGGGAGTGGCTTTCGCAATCCCCACAATCTTCCTGTCAAAGTTTGCGTGCAATGTGCCCGGCCATTTACCTGGCGAAAAAAATGGGCGACAAGTTGGCCTGAGATCAAGTATTGCTCCGATGCCTGTCGCAAACTGGCGTCGCGAACGCTCACTACAAATCCATAATTCAATGACACTGTGTGCCCACCGGAAATGCCTGTATCGATAGGATCGATTTGGCACAAAATCACGCCGCTAAGACCTTTCTGTTGAAAATAACTATGTTAATATTTTCCGGAGAAAGGATGACAAGATGCTCTCTTCTGCAGAAAAAACCCATGAGTATGCCGACGCAGCGCAGACAAGCGCTGTGTTGACCAAGGCCGTAGCCCGTGCCGCCGGCAACCTTGGTTTACCCCGAAATCTGCTGGCCCGTGTGCTCGGCGTCAGCCCGGCCACCGTGACCCGGCTGTATGCTGGCGACTATCAGCTCGACCCGGGGCGCAAGGAATGGGAATTCGGATTGCTGCTGGTGCGCCTGTTTCGCTCGTTGGACGCTTTGGTGGCCGACGAACCGAGTGCGCGTGCCTGGCTGGCCAGCGAGAATCGTGGCCTGCAAGCGCGTCCGATCGACCTGATAGACCAGACAGAAGGATTGGTACGTGTCGTTCACTACCTGGACGCCTCTCGCGCTGCAGTCTAGCGCCCGCCGCTGGCAGGGCAGCCTATGGCGCGTTGTTGACGCGCAGTACACGGCCGGGGCCATGAAGCTGGTGGACAGTCGCGAAGAGCAGGATATTCTCGATCGATTGCTGCTGTCGCGACAACCGGCCTTTCCCGATATATTCTCCCGACTCCATCCGCTGCTGGCCGCGCCGTTTCGTACTTACCCGCTAAGAACAGGAACGCGCTTTCGCGCGGCCACGGATCCAGCGGTGTTCTATGGTGCACTCGCCGTCGATACGGCGTGCGCAGAACAAGGTTACTGGCGATGGAAATTTCTCAATGACGCCATCGATCTTGCCGAGATTGCACCCGTTGCGCATACTGCCTTCAGAAGCGAGATTGCCACCCAAGCGATCGATTTGCGCGAACGTTTGTTTGCCCGCGATATTGCGCAGTGGATGCACAAGACCAGTTACAGTGCGACCCAGGCACTGGCCCGAAGTGCGCGCACGGCCAATCTCGGCGCGATTCGTTATGCTTCTGTCCGCGATCCCGTCCAAGGCGAGTGCATTGCACTACTGACCCCGGCCGCATTTGCCTCACCCCAGCCGCACCCGGTACGGGAAACCTGGTGGCTGCGCGTCAGACGCGATGAAGTCATCTGGCGCTGCGAACAACGTTCGCTGGTATTCTCCGCGGAACCCTGGCAGTCAAACCAATGAAAGCACCACCATGGAACTGGATGAACGATTGGTAAACCTCGAGATCAAGCTCGCCAGTCAGGATGATCTTCTCGATACCCTGAATCAGACGGTCTATCGTCAGCAGAAAAAGATCGATGAACTTGATGCGCTTTGTGCAGCGCTGGCGCGGCGTATTACCGAACTACCCACACAGGCAAGCGGCTCGCTACCGCATGACAAGCCACCGCATTACTAATTTGATGATGAACGAAAAAATTCTGGCGTCATTGCGCGTGGAACTCAATGAACAAACAGCGCAAATGCATTGGAGTGAGCTGCAGCGTTATTTCGCAGGCGGCACTCTGATCAGTGTTGCGCCCGAACTAGATCTCATTGATGTTGGCGCGCGCATCGCTGCCGATGACAAGGCGAGCGTGCAAGATTGGATGATGGCTGAACTCTTGCAAACCGTGAGTGATACCCAAGCCATGCAGTGGTTGGCGCAAGACGCCTTGTTATGGACGGTGGTTGTCAAGCCATGGATACTCGTACAGCATGAACGTCGAGTACCGTCGAATGCTGCCCACTGATGCGTGAATACCTTGAAGTGCGGATGAGCCCATGAGTGTCAGCTGGTTCTTCACGAATTTGCTGGCGGCTTTTTTGTTGCCGCCACTGTCTCTGGTGATCTTGGGTTGTCTGGGCTGGTGGCTGGCCAAGCGTTTTCGATTTGCAGGGAACACCATCGTCATTACTTCCATTGCGCTGCTGCTGGCCTTG
Source organism: Burkholderiaceae bacterium (assembly GCA_044237595.1). GTDB lineage: Bacteria > Pseudomonadota > Gammaproteobacteria > Burkholderiales > Burkholderiaceae_D > Pernthalerella. The sequence continues at coordinate 7,518 of JBIIEY010000026.1, forward strand.
TCCACCGGTGCCGGGTCGCGTTTGCTGGTGGCGCCATTGGAAAATCGTTCGCTGCCGGTACCGAATCCCAAGATGGTCAATGCACAGGCGATTGTGATTCTGGGAGGTGGCCGTTCGTTTGCTGCGCCTGAAGATGGCGGTCGGGATCAACCCGGCGCACAGACACTCGCGCGCTTGCGCCATGGCGCACGCCTGCACCGCCTGACGGGCTTGCCCGTGCTCGTCAGTGGTGGCGCACCTGACCGGGGCGGCGAGAGCGAGGCAGCCGTGATGGCAAGGGCCTTGCGAGAGGATTTTCAAATTCCGGTGCGCTGGATTGAAGACACGTCCGAGAACACTGCGCAAAATGCCGCGCATGCAGCGACACTCTTGCAAGAGGCGGGCATTGATCGCGTGTTGCTCGTCACTGATGCGATGCATATGCCGCGTGCGATGCAGATATTTTCCAAAACCGGTTTGAAGGCTATGCCTGCGCCAACGGACTTTCGGTCGCGTAAGCCTCTATCTACGGCCGATTTCATTCCCTCTGCAGGGTCGCTTCAAAGTAGCCATTACGCCTTGCATGAATGGATAGGTATGGTCTGGTACAGCCTCAGACATTCCTGAGACTCTGGTGGTGATCCACAAAAAAATCCCGGCATGCAGATCACAAGCCGGGATTTTTTGTCAGAGCAAATGAGGCTTTATTTTGCTGCGGGTTCCTTGAACTTTGCGCCGCCTGCGTTTGCCATGTGTACTACAGCGCGTGCAACTTCCACATCATCGAGATCAGGATTACCGCCTTTGGCGGGCATGGCGCGAATGCCTTTGATCGCGTGCGACACCAGTGTGTCGTAGCCTTGTGCAATGCGCTTGGACCATGCGGCGCTGTCACCCATTTTCGGTGCGCCGGCAGCACCACTGCCATGACAGGCAACGCATGCGGCGTTATAAACTTCAGCGCCCGCCTTGAGTTGGCGTGGTGCGCTTGCGTCGACCAGCGTATAGCCTTCATCAGCGACCGGCTTCAAACGCGCCGCGATCGCTTCGGGTGATTGTGCATTGGAGCCCGCGCCGACTTTAGGTGCGCTGCCTACATATTGCACCAGCAATACGATCACAATAATTGGAATAACAAAGCCGGCCACAACGGCTGCGATTAATTGCTTTGGTGTTTTAATAACGGATTCGTGCTCGTCGTGCGCGTCGCTCATGATGTCCTCGGGGTATGTTCAGCCTGCTGCACGGTCGTCTTGTGACGTGTGACCAGCCGGCTTGGCTAGCTAAGAATAACAAGCCCGTGATTATAGACGAAGCGCCACAATTTGACCCCGCGCGGGCCGGCGCTTCATGGACTGACCGACCGAAACCCGGTATCCTTGCCGGTCTTTCGAAGTACCCAGACCGCGCGGCTGTAGCTCAGTGGATAGAGTATTGGCCTCCGAAGCCAAGGGTCGCTGGTTCGATTCCAGCCAGCCGCGCCAGAACTTAGCGGTCCAAACCGAACAAATCGTTAACAACCCACTCGGGCGTGAATTTCCAACGATGTGTCGGCAAGATCAAGCCCTCATCAACGAAAACGGGGCCTTTTTGCATTTCGGATGAAGAGCTTGTGAGGAGGCGGACAATTTGTCAGTTAGACAACCCACGGACGGTAAACGTTTAGTCGCTAGACCTCATAAAACAACCAGCCTCCCTCCAAACGTGCTTATCCGCATTATTCCATCCTGCAAAAACAGTACAGAAATTGCTGGGTGGTACCCATCGGGGTGTTGTGCATCTCGGTCGTGCTATTGATTAACTTAAACGTTTTTCCAAACTGTTCATGCAAGTGTTCTGCATCGTAACGAACAACATCCAAGCCACTACATTTCTCCGGTCCTTCAAGTCCGAACGTTGACATGATGACGTAGCCACCGTGTTTCACTGAACGTATCACTTGCTCAATATATTTCTCTCGATCAGATTCGGCAGTTAAGAAATGAAACACGGCCCTGTCGTGCCAAATGTCAAAGTCATTCTGTGGCAATGTAGCTTTTGTGATGTCAGCGCAATACCAATGGACTTCATCAGCTTGTTTGACAATGCGTTCTCTTGCAACATCGATAGCCTTTTGTGAAATATCAAGGACGCTGATATTGGTGTAGCCTTCGGACAAAAGATCATCGACCAATGTGGCCTCACCTCCCCCGATGTCAATAATCGCCGCGGTTTTATCTCTGGCCGCTTGATGAATGAGATTCAATGAAGTTTCAAGATGAGGGGTATACCAGCTGACAGAATCAGGTGCTTTCGTGCCATAGACTTTTTCCCAGTGCGCTTTTTTATCCATAAATACCACTCCTTTGAGAGCAAGCTGATTCTGTACCTACTAAGTAAAGATTGTCGAGTGACAGGACATCAACACGTAATTCTTGCCGGTTAGCCTGAGGCTATGAGTACAGGCATTGTAAATCCCGAATTGGAGTCGCCGGAAAAGCAGCAAGCTGCCCAATGAAGCACCTTGGCCAGCGTTGTTTTCAGCATTGGGCTAACTGCGGCTCAAGTATTTGCTGGCATTGTGTCCGGCTCTCAAGGTTTAATAGCGAATGGCCTTCATTCCCTGACCGACATGATTGCTGATTTTGTTGTGCTCTTTACAAATCATCATAGTGGGAAAGAGGCAGATGATGACCATCATGACGGACATCAACGATATGAAACAGCCGCTTCTTTGCTTCTAGGCGGTTCATTGCTGAAGCAAGGTTTACATCGGTCTTTTTCTTATTGAAGTCGAAGACCTGAACTTTTTCTAAGTTAGTGAAGCACCTCAGGAATCGGCTGCACTAAGCGTTGAAAGCCAGTGGTTGCGAGAATTTTTCCTTCGATTATCTCCAATTTTCCTGTGTACATCTTTCCCAAAGCTTGAAGATAGGTGCGCTGCCGTTGAGTTGACCTTGAATCATCGGACATTCGCCCAAGAGCAGGCACTGTGTAGTGCCGAACTTTCAAAAAGCTCGATCGATCATCGAGCACATGTTCATTGAACGATGAATACAAGTCTAACCATTTCACCGTGGACTTTCTCAGCAAGCCACAGTAAAGATTGTAGCCATCTACATAGACGATTGTTCGCAAACCGCACCCGACAGAAATGACAAAGCCGCGCTAAGGCGGCCTGTCGCTCATAGAGCACTTGGCCTAACCAAGCGGTCAATGGGTGAATTGCAAGTCTACTGTACACATCACTGAGCGGGGGACCCAAATTTTTCCAGCTCAGTTATCGAATCTCAGGCATTGCAAAAACAAAAGCTGAGATTTTGCGATCTGCTCTAAAAATTTTATCAATCGCACAATCACCAGGCACATGATTGCCCGGATCAGCTATCTTTCGCTGCGGGCCACCAGGCAAGCACGGTCCTTACGGCAGCGACTGGCTCCGGCGCGAGCGACATTCCCCGCCCCCATGCTTTCCCGCCGGCCTTGAGCTTAGGGCGATGCCTCACCCCGCAGCAATTTAAATTGAAACGGCGTCACCGTATCAGCGATATCGATACTAATAAGCACTGCATCAGCCTGACTTTCTCCGGGCACCACCACCCGAACCAGCTGACTGAGGGGTTTGCCCTTGTTGTCCTTGAGCGGACGGTCGATCAGATACTGATGGGTATCTCCCTGGATTAGCAGTACCGATTTTCCCCACGCGGCTACTTCCTCGGCCAGTACCACATTCCATCGCACGAATCCCGAGCCTTTTCGTGGTTCACCGAAAAATGTGTCTGCCTGCATAGCCAGTACCACTGCCGCATCAGCGTTTGCTTTTGCTTCAGCAAATGTCTCCCGCAACCACGCGATATTTGCGTGTTCGCGGGCAGCAAACTCACTTGACGATGGCAGTCCGGGTTGCAGATTATTGTTTGAACCCACCAGATGCAGAGTTGCAAAACGCACGTTCCCTTGCGACCAGCGACGATTTTCTACGAAGGGGGTAAAGGATTTTTGGCTTGACTGCGTCTGTAGCGGCAGTCGTTGTTTGCCCAGACTTTCATTGGATGCAAAAAACAGCTGACGAATTTTTTCTAGCCGCTCGAGCGGATCGTAGCGGCCATTATTGAGTCGGTGGCAGTCAGTCCACTCATTGTCGCCGGGCGTATAAATTAGTGCGCGATCAAATCGATCGAACAGCTGTCGTACGCTCAGAAAAGTCTCATCCGAGCAGACAGTGCTGCCGGATTTGATGTCGCCCACGTGTATCGTGAAAGCCAGTGACTTAGTATTAATTTTGTCGACTAGCGCGGCGAATTCTTCATGCGGGCCATAGGGTACATCGCCAATGGCTGCGAAAGTAAATGACTGGGCGAATCCTGAGACAGGAAAAATCAGCGCGCTGGTCAACGCCAGGGCGCTGAAGATTCTGGAAGCTAGCATGAGCGTGTCCGGTGTTGACATCGTGCATCAGGGTGATGCCGAAATGACGCACGGATTTTACCGAACATTTCAGAATCGATAGCCCACCATCACGCGACCCACCGTCGATTTGGGATGCAAGCTCTCGCGGCTGAATGAGGAATAGTCAGCCGCATCCCCTTGGGTGGCGTTAAAGCGGTTGAACCGTATGCTTTCCACTTCAACGCGCAAGAACCAGACTTTTTCGAAGGTGGTTTGCATACCGAGCCCGAAGCCGGTACCGCTCAGACTGCCGCCACTGGACAATGAGGAAGTGGGGTTGTCGCATTGTCCTTGTTCGCAGTCAAGCGACACATCAGACCGGCCACTGACATAAGCTTGATGATGCGAGAAGGACAGATAGGCTAGTGTGGTGTCACTAATGCGAAGCGCAGGTTTGACTGCGACAAACCAATTACGATTGAATCGCCACTGCCGGTCGATTTCGCTGGTGAAGTTGCTTTGAGGACTCAGAAAAGCATCCGTCGAAAATTGGGTGCTGCCCCCGACATCCTTGCCAGCTTCCATCATCACCAGGTACTTTGGCCCCAACGGGTAGACATAGCCCACCGCGATCGTGCCGCGAAACTCGGTTTTGCCTGAGTCCGTTCGTATTGTGGACGGTACTAGGCTGTCCGTCCCTATCAAACTGGAATCCCC
>JBIIEY010000254.1:0-3679 GCA_044237595.1 Burkholderiaceae bacterium
TTGTACAACGAGATCAAGCGCAATGTCAGCAATCCGGATATCAAGCGGCTGATGGGTTACATGGCGCGCGATGAGGCGCGACACGCAAGTTTCATCAATGCGTCACTGAAAGATTACGGGCTTGGTATCAATATGGGCGAGATCAAGCGCAAGAAACGCTATACCTATTTCAAGCCTAAGTATATTTTTTATGCGACTTATCTCTCCGAGAAGATCGGATATGCTCGCTATATCAAGATATTCCGTCAGCTTGAAGCTGCACCGGAAAAGCGGTTTCATCCGATCTTTCGCTGGTTTCGGCAATGGTGCGACGACGAATTTCGCCACGGAGAGTCAATTGCACTGATCCTGCGCGCTAATCCCGCGTTGCTTAAGGGCCATAACTTGTTGTTGATACGCTTTTTCCTGCTTGCGGTATACGGGACGATGTATGCACGCGACCATATGCGTCCAGCGTTGAAACAGGCCATGGGTCTGCATCCGACCGAGTATGATTTTGAAGTTTTTCGAATCACTAATCAGATCATCAGACAGTGTTTGCCGATCTTGCCAGATCTCGATAATCCTGCATTCAAACGCAATCTGGATAGACTCTCTTGTTGCGCGCAGCGTGCGAATCGTGCAACGGCGTCTGGCGGGCTATTTGGTAAGTTGGGCAAGGTGTTCTGGAGCCTGGCAGGTGCGGCGGTGTTTGCGCGCTTGTATTTCATACCCATGCGATCAAATTCATTACCCGAAGTGGCTCTCTTGCAGCCTACATGGTAAGAACCTCAAAAAGGGTAAAGCGCGGATCGGCAAGGAGAGGGGTGTCTCAATGTCACGTACACATCAGAGCCATGACCGACGAATGAAAAAAACTGACGTGGTGTTTTGGTTGGCTTTTGGATTGAGTTTCGCCTTTGTCTTTCCGATTGCGCTGTTTGGCTCGCTGACCCATTTGCCTTGGCGCCAATGGTTACCGGGTGCGGAGAAATGCAAGTCGCTGATCGGTAGCGTCCAGGCCGCTATTTATTCGTTCATGTCTTATTTATAAAGAGACCTTGAAAATTTTTTTCGCCGCTTTGCTCCGGCCGTTTGTGGTCTCGGATCGGGTGCCCGAATTCCCTCAGAGTTGTCTCCCCGGCGTCGACAGCCGTTCAAACAAATCAATCACCCATTCGCAGCGTTCATCAAAGCTCTTTGGCGTGATGCCATTGATCTTGCGCTCGCCGGCCAGAGCGCAGGCATCAACCAGAAACTGAATCGCAGGCAGCGGTGCTTCAGTCTCGCAGCGGGTGGGTAGTTGTGCGCGTGCCTTCGCGATGCACAGCAAGGTCAGTTTGCGTGCACTGCCGACAACGGCTCGGCTATTCACCGAATTCATTTCGCGATCGGAAATCACGCGACCGATTTCTGCATAAAAACTCGCGGCGGCAAGAATTGCGCCGCGGCAGTCGCGTGGCAGGGCAGCGATGCCGCTGGATCCGCGTTGATAGAGGCGATCAGCTTCGAGCAGTACTCGACCGATCACTTCGCCCAGTGCGGGCGTAAATTGTGGATTGGCCAGCCAGTCGTTGGGATCAATACCTGCGACGCGCATCCATGCGCGCGGCAAGTAAAGTCGGCCATTGCGCGCGTCTTCACCCACATCGCGTGCGATATTCGTTAGCTGCATTGCATTGCCGAGCTCGCAGGCGCGCGCCAGTGCGTGCGGGTTGGTGATGCCCATGATCATCGCCATCATCGCACCCACACTGCCGGCTACGCGCGCGCAGTAGTGATGCAAGTCTTCTATGGTGTCGTAGTGCCGGCCGGCGGCATCCCAGGCAAAGCCTTCGAGCAGTGCTTCGGGCAATTCGCGCGGCAGACCATAGCGGTGGGTGACCATCGCCATCGCGCGATCTTCGATGATCGCTTCGGGCTGGCCATCGTAAATCGCTCCCAGGCGTTCTTGCAGCTTTTGAATGGCCCGTGGATCGTCGATGTGCTCATCAATCGCATCGTCGGCCACACGACAGAACGCGTACAGCGCAATAGCAGGCATGCGCACGCGTTGCGGCAATAAGCTGCTGGCGGCGAAAAATGACTTCGATCCGCCGCGCATCAGCTCTTCGCAAGCGGCCAGATCAATGCCCGTCATAGGCGCGGCTTGGTCAGGCATCGGGCACCACCTCGGACATGGCTTTGGCCGACATCAAAACACCGGGCACACCAGCACCCGGATGAGTGCCCGCGCCGACCATGTAAAGATTTTGGACATCCTCGCTACGATTGTGCGGTCTGAACCAGGCGCTTTGCAGCAGGATGGGTTCGAGACCAAAGGCTGCACCCTTGTATGACCAGAGATTGTCTTTGAAATCCTGCGGTGTCATGAGCTTGCTGGTAACGACATGCTTGCCCAGATCGGGTATGACCGTGCGTTCCAGATGCTCTTGGATTTTCATCCGGAAGCGCTCGCCATCTTTAGCCCAGTCGGTACCGCTGCCCAGATGCGGCACGGGTGCGAGTACATAGAAACCATCATGACCGGCCGGTGCTACCGAGGGATCGCTCGCGCTGGGGCGATGCAGATACAGGCTGAAATCTTCGGCCAGATGCAAATGTTTGAAAATATCGTCGAGCAATTCACGATAACGCGGCCCAAGCATGATCATGTGATGCGGTACGTCTTCGTAGCGACGGTTGGTGCCGAAATACCAGACGAATAGACTCATCGAATACTTGCTACGTTCGATTTTGCGATCAGTCCAGTGGCGGCGATCTTTCGCATCAATCAGGTAGCGATAGGTCCATGCGGCGTCACCGTTGGAGATCACAATGTCGGCATCAAGAACTTCGCCATTCTCCAGTGTTACGCCAGTCGTCTTTCCGTTGCTGACATTAATGCGCGTGACGGCTGCATTGCAGCGCAGGTTCACGTCGCGCTCTTCAAGCAAGCTCACCAGTCCGCGAACAAGCGCGCCGGTCCCGCCCATCGCCCAGTGCACGCCCCAGCGACGTTCCAGTGTGTTGATCAGACTGTAGACGCGTGTCACAGAAAAAGGATTGCCGCCAATGAGCAGCGGATGAAAGCTGAACACCTGACGCAGTTTGGGATCGCTGATGTGTCGGGCGACGAGCGTATACAAACTCTCCCAGGCTTTCATGCGCATCATGCTCGGCAAAGCGGCCAGCAAATCACCGATGGTATTGAAGGGCATGCCGCCCAGATCTTCGAAGCCTAGTTTGCAAGCTTGATCTGCCGCTTCTACAAACCGGTCATAGCCGGGCAAGTCTTCCGGACAGAAGCGCGCCACTTCGCGGCGCATCGTTGCTTCATCGCCGCTGTAATCAAACCAGCTGCCATCATCGAAGCGTATCCGATAGAACGGCTCCATGGCTTTAAGTGTGATGTGATCCGAGAATTTTTTTCCGCACAGTGCCCATAGTTCTTCCAGCAATTGGGGCGCGGTAATGATCGTGGGGCCGGCATCGAAAGTGAAGCCATCCTGACGGTGGACGTACGCACGGCCACCCGGTGCATCGAGCTTTTCGAGAATTTGAACCTGATAACCTTTGCAGGAGAGGCGTATGGCTGCTGCCAGTCCGCCGAAGCCGCTGCCTATGACGATGGCTTTCGGCGTATGCATATAATTTCCTATCGCATCAGACGCGCGAAGACGCCGATATTTTTTGAGCCAAACGATTCAAGTGCAATCGT
>JBIIEY010000255.1:0-3676 GCA_044237595.1 Burkholderiaceae bacterium
AGATCAGTGCTGATCGCAGCAAAAACCCGGAATGCAATCACGAGCTGCATGTACTTGAACAAACCCTTAAAGGTTGATCCAGCTGAAGGCATGACAAGCCAGTAGCTTCTGGCAGCGAATTTATAGATGAAAAAGTTTTGCGAAAGGACCACACCATGCAATTGGTAAAAACACACAGAGATGCGCTGCTGCGGCCGCTGCAGATCGTGAGTGGTATTGTCGAGCGTCGGCACACACTGCCGATTCTGGCCAATATCCTCATTCGCAAGGAAGGCGATGAACTTTCCCTGCTATCCACCGATATCGAAGTGCAGATCAGCACACATGCCGCGATTGGTTCGGGCAAAGAGTCTGCTGCCACGACAGTCGCAGCGCGCAAGTTGCTCGATATTCTGCGCGCGCTGCCAGATGCCGAAGTAACGCTGTCGCTGACGAACAAGCGCATGACAGTTCAGTGCGGCAAATCGCGTTTCGCGCTGCAAACCCTTGCGGCAGAAGAATTCCCCACCGTTGCCCAGGCCGATCATTACGCCGCCGAGCTCAGTTTGCCGCAAAAGACGCTCAAGCATCTTTTCAATATGGTGCACTTCGCGATGGCGCAGCAGGATATTCGCTATTACCTCAACGGCTTGCTGCTGGTGGTCGATGGCAAGAATGTAATTGCGGTTGCCACTGATGGCCACCGTCTCGCTTTCAGCCAGATCACGACGGATCAGGAGTTTGCTCGCCAAGAGGTGATCATTCCTCGCAAGACCATTATGGAATTGCAGCGCCTGCTTGAAGAAAATGATGATCCGGTCAAGTTGCAAATCGCGACCAACCAAGTGAAGTTCAATTTTGGCGAGATCGAGCTCATTTCCAAGCTGGTCGAAGGTAAATTCCCGGATTACACACGCGTCATTCCGAAAGCTTATAAAAACAACTTTGCGATCAGTCGCGACTTGTTGTTGCGTGCGTTGCAGCGAACCGCGATCATGACCTCTGACAAATTCAAAGGCGTACGCTGTGTGATTGCGCCCGGCAGCCTGAAAATCAGTTCTACCAATGCCGATCAAGAAGAGGCGACCGAGGAGCTGGAAATCGACTACGGTGGAGACAGCGTCGATATAGGATTTAACGTCACCTACCTGCTCGACGTACTCAACAACCTCAAGTGCGATCAGATCAGCATATCGCTGGGCGATGCCAATTCGTCCGCTTTGATTACTTTGCCTGACGATGCAAGTTTCAAATATGTCGTCATGCCAATGAGAATTTAAAGAAAGTTCAGATTGATATGAAGGGGCCGAGATGGCCCCTTTCTACCATTCTTGACCGACTGTTTTTTATAGCAATTGTTTTTTAAGGTAGCCATGTCAGCCATTCCGTCAGAAAACGCCAGCCAATCGAATCAGTACGGCGCTTCATCGATTCAGATTCTTGAAGGCTTGGAAGCTGTCCGCAAGCGTCCCGGCATGTATATTGGTGACACCTCCGATGGCACAGGCCTGCATCATCTGGTGTTCGAGGTGCTCGACAACTCCATCGATGAGTCGCTCGCAGGTCACTGTACCGAAATTCACGTCACGATTCACTCCGATAATTCCATCTCTATCACCGACAATGGTCGCGGTATCCCTACCGGCATTAAATGGGATGATAAACATGAGCCCAAGCGGAGCGCCGCCGAGATCGTGATGACCGAGCTGCATGCCGGAGGCAAATTTGACCAGAATTCTTATAAAGTGTCTGGCGGTTTGCATGGCGTGGGCGTATCGTGCGTGAATGCCTTGTCCAAGAAACTCAAACTGACAGTACGTCGCGATGGCAAGCAGCATTACATGGAGTTCGAGCGCGGTGTGCCTCAGCATCGTGAAATCGAAGTGCAAGATGGTGTCGAAATTTCACCAATAAAAGTGGTTGGCGATACTGACAAGCGCGGCACGGAAGTGCACTTCTGGGCCGACGAGGAAATTTTCAATCATATTGAATTTCACTACGATATTCTGGCCAAACGTATTCGCGAGTTGTCATTCCTGAATAATGGCGTGCACATTCGTCTGACGGATCAGCGAACAGGCAAAGAAGAGAGCTTTGCTTTCGAAGGCGGTACGCGCGGTTTTGTTGAATACATCAACAAGAGTAAAAGCGTTCTTCATCAGAATATTTTCCAGGCAACTGGCGAGCGCATCTCCGAACAAAATACGACGATCTCGGTGGATGTCTCAATGCAATGGAACGATGCTTTCAATGAGCAAGTCCTCTGTTTCACCAATAATATTCCGCAGCGTGATGGCGGAACCCACCTGACCGGTCTGCGCGCCGCGATGACGCGCGTGATCAACAAATACATTGAGGAACATGATTTTGCCAAGAAGGCGAAAGTCGAAATCAGCGGCGATGACATGCGCGAAGGTCTCACCTGCGTGTTGTCGGTCAAAGTTCCCGAACCAAAATTCAGTTCGCAAACCAAGGACAAGCTGGTGTCTTCCGAGGTTCGAGGGCCTGTCGAAGAAGTCGTCGCCAAGACGCTGACTGACTATCTGATGGAGCGCCCGAATGATGCGAAGATCATTTGCGGCAAAATCGTCGAAGCAGCGCGTGCCCGCGAAGCTGCGCGCAAGGCGCGCGAGCTGACTCGCCGCAAAGGCGTGATGGATGGGCTCGGACTATCCGCCAAGCTCGCAGACTGTCAGGAAAAAGATCCTGCCTTGTGCGAGTTGTACATTGTCGAGGGTGACTCTGCGGGGGGATCGGCCAAGCAAGGGCGTGACCGTAAATTTCAGGCGATTCTTCCGCTGCGCGGCAAGGTGCTGAATGTCGAAAAAGCGCGCTTCGAAAAAATGCTGTCTTCAGAGCAGATCACGACGCTGATTGCGACCTTGGGCACATCGATAGGCGCGGATGAATTCAATATCGACAAACTGCGTTATCACCGCATCATTATTATGACCGATGCGGACGTTGATGGCGCCCACATCCGTACCTTGTTGCTTACACTGCTGTATCGCCAGATGCCGCTGCTCGTTGAGCGCGGTCATGTGTACATCGCACAGCCGCCACTCTACAAGGTCAAGCACGGCAAGGATGAGCGCTATTTAAAGGACGATCTGGAAGAAGCCGGTTACATGATGCAGATAGCGCTGAATGATGCAACACTGGTACCTACGGAAAATGGTACCCCGATTTCCGGCGATGCGCTCGCCGAGCTGGTCCGCAAGTACAATACGGCCAATGCCATCATCAGGCGCCTTTCGCGTGCCATTGATGATGCGGCACTGTCGGCCATCATGACGGGCGTGATCCTCAATCTCGATACGACAGAGGCCGCAGAGCAATCAGCACAAGCGCTGAGTGCTGAAATCAACGATCCCGCGGTGGAAGTCAGCGTCAGCTCGGATGCGCTATCGGCACGTCACATGCTGCGTATTGCCCGCCGCCACCACGGCAACTTGAAATTGAGTGTGATCGATGCCGAATTCGTGCATGGCCCTGACTATGGCGTGCTGGCTGAAGCGGCTGCGACCTTCAAAGGCTTGATAGGCCCCGGCGCGCTGGTGCGCCGCGGTAGTGGCGAGAAAATTCGCGAATCGGCAGTTATGGATTTTCATCAGGCGATGGCCTGGTTGCGCGACGAGGCAGAGCGTAACGTGTCCAAGCAGCGCTACAAAGGTCTCGGCGAGATGAATCCGTCGCA
>JBIIEY010000027.1:0-12447 GCA_044237595.1 Burkholderiaceae bacterium
GAGTTTACCCATACCCAGTCGTTGTGCATGCGTCAGCGCTGCGGCCGTAAATTCTTCTGATTCGAAGACGGCCTCCGGTGCTTCAAGTCCATTGGCCAGCATTGCGGCAATCGTTGCCGACAGCGTATTGCCTGCGCCGATGAACGAGCCTGACTGTCTTGGCCAGCTGTCGGTGCGAATCATGCCTTCACTACCGAACAAGATATTAGTGACTTTACCTGCCTCACCCGGTGTCCCGGTGACAAAAACAAATTCACAACCCAGCTGAATCACGTGCATGGCATCGGCTTCGAGCATGTCTTCATTTGATGGCTCGCGCCAGGTTTCCGCAAGGCGCGCCAGTTCACCGGCCGATATCAGTAGCAGAGTACTTTGTGGCACCAGCAGCTGACGTACTGCGAGCAACAGCTCCTCGTCGATTTCCTGTTCGGACAGCGCAGTTGAAAATGGATCCAGCACCAAGGGCACTTCCGGATAGTCGGACATGATCTCGGCAATGACGGCGACACTTTCGATGTTGCCGAGATAGCCCACCTTGAATGCAGCGATCGCCATATCCTCGAGCAGAACGCGTGCCTGATCCGCGATCCATTCAGGTTCGACGAATTGCAAATCTTCGATGCCGGTCGTGTCACCGACGGCCAGCGCGGTGATCACGGAGAGCCCGTGACAACCCATCGCGGCGACAGCTGCCAGATCAGCTTGTATGCCGATTGCGCCCACAGGATCGGCGATGCCGAAGGTCATAACAAGCGGAGAAGTTTGGTTTTGCACAGGGAAAGGATTAACATAGGGGGCTTTTGCATTTTACTTGAAGGGCTGTGCTGTGAGCGACAACAAGATAACTGAGCAGGAATACAAGACCTGGATGTGCCTCATCTGCGGATGGGTCTACGACGAAGCGGCTGGCCTGCCTGATGAGGGTATTGCCGCAGGCACACGCTGGGACGAGGTACCCATGAACTGGACTTGTCCGGAATGCGGTGCCCGCAAGGAAGACTTTGAAATGGTCGCCATCTGATACGGCTAGGCCGCCGCGCATCAATACTTCATGTGTATGCGCGGTCAATACAGCAGATATGTCGCCAAAACCACTACATCGAGCAAAGTTTGATTTTTCAATGTACTAACTAATTGCTCTTTTTGTTACATTTGCGCCCGGTTCCATGAAAGCATTCATCGGGTGGCGCAATGGTGGCTTTGCAAGCGCAGGCTGGACCAGAAATTCTGGTCATAGACGACAGTAGTACGATCCGGCGCTCTGCCGAGATTTTTCTATCGCAATCCGGTTATTCGGTGCTACTTGCCGAAGACGGATTCCAGGCTTTGTCCAAAATCGTGGAACGTCGGCCAGCGCTGATTTTCTGCGACATTCTGATGCCGCGTCTCGATGGTTATCAGACCTGCAGTCTCATCCGCTATAGCAAGGACTATCGCGACACACCGGTCGTCCTGCTTTCCTCTCGCGACGGATTGTTCGATCGCGCCCGCGGCGCCATTGCCGGTGCTACCGCTTACCTCACCAAACCATTTACCAAGGACAGTCTGCTCAAGATCGTCCGCGAGCATGTGTCCCAGCGCGAGGCCGCGTGATCATGCCGGCTTTTTTCGTCAACTTATTGTCTCTTCACTGATATGCCTATCAAGCACATCCTGATTGTCGATGACTCTGCCACTGAACGGCATTTTCTGTCCGAACTGCTGACGGCGAATGGCTACTCGGTCAGTACCGCAGAAAATGGCGAGATTGCCATTGAGCACATACGACAAAATCCACCCCACCTGATATTGATGGATGTTGTCATGCCGGGACAAAATGGTTTTCAGACCACGCGGGCGATTGCGCGTGATCCGGCAACCAGTCAGGTACCCATCATTATTTGCAGCAGCAAGAATCAGGAAACGGATCGCATCTGGGGTATGCGGCAGGGCGCACGTGATTATCTTGTCAAGCCTGTAGATACGCGTTTGTTGCTGCAAAAAATTGCTGCGCTGTCACGCTCGGTGAACTGAGATGCATATCCGATCGCTAACCGAAATGCATGCCGAACAAGACGCACTTGCCACACCCGATAGACAGGAACGCCGGCAGGCTCTGCGTGAATTTCAGCGGCAGCTGGTGGAACGCACCCAGCTTGCCCGCTCAGGCAGCAGCAGCGAGCAGATGCGACTCGCTGTGCAAGCCGGTGATCAGCGGCTTCTGCTCGATGTAGCGCATACCGCCGAAGTCATCGCTTATGAGAGTGTCAAGCGAGTGCCGCATACCTGCGCCTGGTTTCTTGGGCTGATCAATTGTCGCGGCAGGCTCACGGGTGTGATCGATCTCTCCGGGTTTCTCGGGCGCACCGTGAATCCCGCTCAAGATTCCGATCGTTTGCTGGTTTTGTCCGACACGCTGGCAGTGCCTTGCGCATTGCGCGTCTCGCGGGTGACGGGGCTGGTCAGTCTTTCCAGTTTTACCTCTCAGTCCAAACCCGCAGACGAATCTCCCTGGGTGAAATCGTTTTTTGTGGATCGTGAGTCGCGCGCCTGGCGACTGCTGGATTTGCCCCTGCTGATGGAAGATCCCGCATTCCTCAATGTAGTGGCGCATTAGAGCAACCGATTTATTTTTATTCATTTGCGGAGCATTGCATGGAAATTGATACAAGCCATGGCGCAAGTACGGTGACGAATATGTCTTCCGCGATACCGGATTCCTTCAAAGAAGAAAAAGGTGGCCGGGTATGGCAGAAATTTTTCACGCGCATGAAAAATAACGTTTTGGTACAACCCTGGTTGGACTACGTTTCGGTCAAGCTGGCTGCTCGCGTCATGCAGATCGGGCTTGTGTTGTCACTCATTGCGCTGGTTATTTTTACTTGGCTAAATTCTCAGGAAACAGCCAAGGCCTCGGTGCGTACCCAGATTGCCGGTGATCTGGTCATGCATTCGCAGCGGCTCGGTAAAGCGGCACCGAACGCCATTCAGGGAAATCCCGAAGCTTTCGTCCAGCTCGAACAGAGTCGAACGGCGATCAATGACGCCCTCAAACTATTATCGGCAGGCGGTGAATGGCAGAGTCGTGTTGTACCCGTTGCTGATACCTATTTTGCTAAACGAGTGGCTCGCATCAGTGATATCTGGCAGCGCTCGGATCAGTCCGCGACCCGCCTCATGGGCTTGCAAAAAGAACTCACGGGTTTCGGTACCACGCTGCAGTCACTTAACAAACTCAATCCGGTGTTGCTTGAGCTTGCTGAGCAAATCGCGATTGTCAGTGCACAGTCTGGCGCCTCGGCGCGCGAGGTTGCAGCAGCAGGACAACTCGTCATGCTGACGCAGCGTCTTGGTAAAAGTGCGAATGAATTTCTCACGCCTGAGGGCATCAATCAGGACACTGCTTTCTTGCTGGGTCGTGATGCCAATACCTTTCAGGACATCATGACCGGATTTCTGGAGGGTAGTGCTGTTTTGCGTTTACCGGCACTCGCCAACCCGGATGCGCGCGCGCGTTTGCAAGAACTCCAGACCGCCTTTGCAAATTACCGTCGTGAACTCGCCGGCATTCTCGGCAACTTGAAAAATTTTATTGCAGCCAAGCAGGCGGAGCGGCAGATTTTCGCCGACAACGAATCACTGCGCGAGCGTCTACTGGAGCTGCAGCAAGCCTATCGTGCGCAGGAGACTGAAGGTAACTGGACGCACTGGGCATTGGGTACGGCCGGATTTCTATTTCTGATGTTTGCCCTCGCGTTGGGGCTTTTGTTGTTACATGACAGCCGGCAGCGCACTGCCCAGGCAGAATCACGTCGCGTACAGGCTGAGCAGCAGCGTCGCATGGCAATGCAGGAAGAAGAAGCGGCGCGCGCTATCAATCAGCAAAATCAGGCGGCCATTCTCAGATTGATGAATGAGCTTCAGGAGGTGGCTGAGGGTAATCTGTCGATTCGTACCACCGTGTCGGAAGATATCACTGGCGCAATCGCCGATTCGGTCAATTTCACATTGGAAGAGTTGCGCAATCTGCTGGCGCGAGTTAGTCACACTGCACAGGAAGTTGGGAAATCCTGCGGCACCGCGCAGAATATTTCCAGCGAATTACTGGCGCTCGCTGCACGACAGTCAAATGAAATTCAGCAGACCGGTGAGGCTGTGCTGCAAATGACAGCGCAAATTCACCAAGTCTCGCGTGCGGCCAGTGAATCAGCTGATGTTGCCCAATCGTCGGTGAGTGCTGCCGAGCAGGGTGAGAGCGCCGTACAAAATGCGATTCGCGGTATGCAACAGTTGCGCGAGCAGATACAGGAAACCGCCAAGCGCATCAAACGCCTTGGCGACTCGTCGCTCGAAATTGGCGACATTACCGACTTGATTTCGGATATTACCGAGCAAACCCATGTCCTGGCGTTGAATGCGGCGATACAGGCCGCGTCTGCGGGTGAGGCCGGCCGAGGATTTGCCGTGGTTGCCGAAGAAGTTCAGCGATTGGCCGAGCGCTGCGGTGATGCGGTGCGACAGATCAGTACGCTGGTCAAGACCGTTCAAGCTGATGCACAGGAAGCCGTCGCTGCGATGGAGCGATCCACGCAAGGGGTAGTCGAGGGAACACGCTTGTCAGATGCCGCTGGCCATGCGCTGGCAGACATACGTCGTATTTCGCATCATCTGGCTGAACTCATACGCGGCATTTCGGCCTCTGCGGTGGAACAGGCAAGCCTTGCTGATGGCGTGGCGCGCAACATCGCCAGCATCCTGACAGTGACCGAGCATACGCGGCACGGCACTCAGCAAACTGCATCATCGGTACAGGAACTCGGCGAGCTCGCATCCGAACTTGAAGGTGCAATCGCACGTTTCCGCATTGCTGCCTGAGTCACAAGATTGTTCCGATAACCAACGATGAATTCGCCTGCACCAGCAAGCTTGACTGCAGCAGATTGCCTGCCACCTCTTTTTCATGAGCTCGCAATTTCGCTGCGTCAGCTGTCGCAGTGGGCACAGCAGGCGACAATCGCAGATGCCGATACGCCGACAGTGTTGGCCTCCATGTCTGTACTGCTCGGACAAGTGCAAGCGGCATTCGCAATGGTCGGTGCTGAAAGTCTTGCGGCCATCACATCACTCTCACATCGTCTTGTTACCACCCAATCGGAAAATCCTTCATCATTTCCCGCTGAGCTGGCCAGTACATTGATTCAGGCATTCGGAATTCTGGCTGAGGCGATGGAGCCCGTGCTCACCTTAAAGCCTTTGCCTGTATCGAATTTCCTTCCATGCTGGGCTGCACTTGCTGCCTGGGATCGCACCGGTAATGCGCATCCGTCAGCCATGTTGTCGCTGAATGTCGATCACAGGATGCTACCTACGGTTGCGGTACCTGAAGAACAATCCCTGCTTACAGATCCTCGTGGTGAATTCGAGCGGGCGCTATTGCGGTTTTTGCGTTCTGACATATCCGAAGAAGTTTTGCAGGCGGCGCAGCGCATAACGCAAGTAATTGCAGCACTGGCTTCGATTGCACATCCTGTGTCGGAAAAGAATGGCTGGCTGGTGCTGCATGCCGCAACCGGATTGATTGCGGAAGAAAAGACCAGCGATATCGCGCTGTCAAAAAAAATACTGGCAGCGACAGGGCGTGTGATTCGGCACTTCGGATCCACAGAGTTACCTCCTGTACCGGCAGTGCTGGTGCGGGAGGCCTTGTTCATGATTGCCACCGCCAATGCACAGACGCCAGAATCAGCCTGCATCGCGCAAGCCTTTGATCTCGATAACCAGCTTGCTTTTGCACACGTACCGGCTCCAGCGCTAGCGACCGGGGAGGCAATCGCCATCGCAGCGGTCAGTGATGAAATCAAATCACTGATTGTCTTGTTGGATGCGCCGGGAACGGCTGTTTTACCCACACCCGCGCAACTGGACAATTTGATTCAGGCCGCAAGCCCGGTACCAGAGATTGCTTGTGTAACCAGCGCACTGTCGCGCTTGCAAGCGAAACTATCCGCACAACAGGTTCATAGCACACAGGCACTTGCGATCGCCGCCTGTCTGCTCAGTCTGCAAATGCTGATGGACTTGATTAACCGTTTGAAAAGCAGTCAGTCGATTGCACAGCGGATTGCAAACAATCTCGATGCTATTGACAACGCCATCGATATTCCCAGCTGGCGCAATTTGCAGGTCATGGGAATTACCCTGCAAATACCTGCGCTACTAATATCGCTAAGGGATGCACTGATCGATAGTCTGACCCTCACTGAGCGGCAAATAGAACGTCTGATAGATGAGGCGCCTACTTCGTCAGAGCGAGAAGCCGCCCTTGTCACCATCGATCATCGAATCTCGGAAGTTCAGGCAGCGCTGAAACTATTGGGTGAGCAGACTCTGCTGATATCCTTGCAAGAAATTCGCGAACAGCTTCCTGCTATTTTTTTGGACGTGAGCAGCGATAAATATTTTTATCGTCGTGATGTACTTGCACAAAAATTCGTTCGTTTGTCTGCACAGCTTGCGGGCATACCACGCACTCACGCCATCGATGACAGCGCTTTACTGGTTGAAGCAGTACTGCCCTCCAGTCGCGAGGATGAAACTCATGCGATGTACCCGGTATTTGATACCCACCAGAGCCTGCATGTAATTTTTCTCGATGAGGCAAAGGCGCGTCTGCAGCAGCTCGGGAGTTGGCTACATGCAGCGCCGACGAACAAGGATTTTCAGTGGGAATCCGCCGCTCATGCTGCCCACGCACTTGCCGGCTGTTCTGCTACGGTAGGCTTGGCCGAAATGAGGCAACTGGCGCTAGCCATGGAGGCTGTATTCACGGAGATGCGCACTGGCGATGGGCCTATCACTGAGCCCGTGCTGGCTGTCTTGCAAAAAGCATGGGTGGTACTTGAACATATGCTTGCCGATTTATCCTACGGCCGCATACCGCAGGCTCAGCCCGCGATCCTTGAGCAACTGCTCGCATTGTCACTAACGGTAGCCGAGTCCGCGTCTGAGTTTGACTATCCTCTGGAAGACGATGACGAGTCTTTGCATGCCATGCAGCCGACACACGCGCCAGAGACGACAGCGGCTATGGTGCCTTTGCAGAATCAGAAAGCACAGCCTCGGGACAGTAAAGATCACTCTGATTCAAAGGTACTGCTTCAGGCAGGAACGTCCACATCCACCGCATCGGCGACCAAGCTTGGCGATCCGATGCACGATGAGCTGCATGATGTTTTTGTTGAAGAAGCCGCCGATCTGATGCCGCAGCTGGATCAGCAACTGCGTACCTGGATTGCCGAGCCCTCAGGGGGTGAGGCACCTGCACAGATGCTGCGTATTCTGCATACGCTCAAAGGCAGTGCGCGTATGGCAGGTGAAATCAGGCTTGGTGACGAGTTGCATCAAATGGAGCAAACCGTCGCCGAACTCTCGCAGCAATTGCCACCTGATGCAGCCTCACTACGTTACCTGGAAACGACACTGGATCAATTGCTGCAAGCTTTCGTACCGGCCACTGCAGGGTCGCCGTCAGCCGTTGGCGATGGACGAGTGAGCGATGTGAAGCCAGCAAGCGCCGATGTCGATCTTTCTGCTGCTACGCAACCGCGTCAGGCTGTCCCAGCAACAGCAATTCCAGAAAAAATTCCTCAGACCATGCAGTTAAGGGTACGTGCGGAATTTTTGGATCGCATCACGACTTCAGGTGCAGAGCTGCTGGTCGGTAGTTCCCGCATGGCGAGCGAATTGCAGCTACAAAGACAGTCGGTGAATGATCTTTCGGACAACCTCGCACGTTTGCGCGCGCAATTGCGCGAACTCGAAATTCATGCGGAGTCGCGTATTGCCTCCGGATTTACGCCAAGTAATGCAGCAGAATTTGATCCGCTCGAGTTTGATCGTTATACGCGCCTGCATGAACTTACGCGCATGATGAGCGAAAGTATCGCGGACATCAGCAGCCTGCAGCGCACCGTCTCGCGTCAGCTCGACAATACATTGATCACAGTCACTGCACAGGGACGTCATGCGAGAACACTGCAATCCGATTTGCGGCGTGTTCGGACACTTCCCTTTGCCAGCTTGAGTGGACGGCTGCAGCACTTGCTGCGTCAGGCTGCTCGCGAAAAAGTTTGCGATGTCATAATGGAAATCGATGGCGGCAATCTCGAAATCGATCGCAGCGTACTCGATCGCATCACGGGTCCGCTCGAACACCTGGTTCGCAATGCTGTCGCGCATGGTATCGAAACAGCAGCCGAGCGACTGTCATTGGGCAAGCCAGCGACAGGAAGAGTACGCATGGACTTGTCTCAGCAAGGCAATACCTTGCAGTTGCAAATCAGTGATGATGGACGCGGCCTGGATTATGCGCGTATCCGCGAACATGCGATCGCTGCAGGATTGCTGACATTGGATGCGCAAGCTGACGATGCTGCGCTGGCAGAATTGATTTTCGAACCGGGCTTTTCAACGGCGAGCAAGGTCACCGAGCTATCCGGGCGTGGTATCGGCATGGATGCGGTACGAGCCGCTGTCATTACGCTCGGTGGTCATCTGAAAGTTCTGAGCGAACGAGGTGTTGGTACACGTTTCCTATTCAGCTTGCCCCTGACACTGGCGACCATGCAGGTCGTTCAAGTAACAGCAGGCTCGCGTGAGGTCGCACTGCCCGCAACCTTGGTGCAGCAAATGCTGCAGCTCTCGCCCACGGAGCTTGCGCAGGTGCGCGCCGCGGGTGAGCTGGAGTGGCAAGGGCGTCATGTTCCCTTGCACCGATTGGCCAAGCTATTGAGTGAACCGATTTCGGTTCAGGAGAATTCAACGCGCACGCCAGTCGCCGTGCTGCGACAGCTTGATCAGTATCTGGCAATCGAGCTTGATGCCGTGGTTGGGCATCGCGAAGTGGTCGTCAAGAATCTCGGGCCGCAGCTGGCCAAGGTGCCCGGCATTGCAGGTGCCACGGTGCTGGGAGATGGCAGCATTACGCTCATTATCAACCCCTTGCCCTTGCCTGACTTTGTGGCAGCACATGCGGGCACTCATCTGAATGTGAATCCAGAAGAAGTCAGCGCACATCAGGCGCCGCGCATTTTGGTTGTTGATGATTCGCTTACTGTGCGGCGCGCCAGTCAGCGGCTTTTGGAGCGTCATGGTTATGTGGTTGCACTGGCCAGAGATGGCTTGGATGCTCTGGAGCAGTTGCGTTTGAGTACGCCCGCCGCCGTACTGCTGGACATAGAAATGCCGCGCATGGATGGTTTTGAGCTGCTGACGGCCTTGCGCGATGATGCGCGCTGGCGTGCGCTTCCGGTCGCGATGATCACCTCGCGCACTGCAGAGCGGCACCGCGAGCATGCGATGAAGCTGGGTGCAACTGCTTATTTGGGCAAGCCCTTTGTTGAAGAAGAATTGCTGGGTTTGTTGACGCAATGGCTTGTGGCGACGACTGATGAAGATAAGCTGCTCATTGCATAAAGCAAAAAACTAGCGACAACAGCGATAGCAGCAACTTCAGAAAACACAGCGCAACATTTTCCCTGTCGGAGGCAAATTTGAAAATTGCTTGGGTCACCGATCGCAGTACCACCGGCATGAATCGTCCGCATGATCGCATCGCCCTCGTATTACAGGGGGGTGGTGCGCTGGGTGCGTATCAGGCAGGCGCGTTCGAGGAATTATCCGACACGGCATTCCAGCCCGACTGGATTGTGGGCGTATCGATCGGAGCGATCAATGCAGCCATCATTGCAGGCAATCCTCCGGAGCGGCGCGTCGAGCGGCTCTCGGCGTTCTGGCATCAGGTGTCTTCCGGCTTGCCTCGGTTCGCCGATGCCAGCCCCATGATGCCTTGGCTGCGCGCCATGACAGAATCGTCCGAACCCCGATCGGCATTCAACCAATGGAGCGCCTGGCATGCTGCTTTGTTGGGGATCCCCGGTTTTTATCAGCCGCGCTTGCCACCGCCACCGTTTCAACCCGAGGGTACGCAAGCGGCGCTGAGTCTTTATGACACGGCGCCTTTGCGCAAGACCCTCGAAGCGCTGATTGACTTTGATCTGATCAATGACGGATCGATACGCCTGTCACTGGGAACAGTGAATGTCAGGACGGGCAATTCTCACTATTTCGACAGCACGCAATGCCGAATCGGACCTGAGCACATCATGGCCAGTGGCGCGCTGCCGCCTTCATTTCCACCCGTGATCATTGATGGTGAGGCATGGTGGGATGGCGGTATCTTGTCCAACACGCCTTTGCAGCAGGTACTGGATTTGCGCGAAAAAAGTGAATCCATGCTGATATTTCAGGTGGATCTGTTTAGTGCACGTGGTGCGCTACCGAAAAATTTCGATGAGGTTCTCAGGCGTCAGAAAGAAATTCTCTATTCCAGTCGCACGCGCTATACCAGCAACATGGTGGCCGAGATCACCAATACACGACGCGCGCTTTGTGATTTGATTGCCAAGCTTCCCGCAGATCTGAAAGATGATCCCGAGGTTCAGCATCTCAGTGAGTTTGCCCGCGTTGCACCCATCGATCTGGTGCATCTGATTTATCGTCCCGGACCTTATGAGCGCGAATCACTGGACTATGAATTTTCGCGCGCATCCGTGCTCGAGCGATGGGAAGCTGGGCGGCGTGATCTGCGCGATACGCTGATGCATCCGGAATGGCTGAAGCGGGCCGGGCAGGCGACGGGCGCAACGCAGTACGATCTCACGCAGCACACTCGTGTAGTCAGCCAGGTGGCGCAGTAATCCGACAAGCATCCGCAGTGATTTATTTTTTCACCACCGCATAGCGTTCCAGCGTTCGCTTGCGCGCCTCATCATGCGCGACTATAGGCGCTGGATAATCCTTGCCCAGCGTGATCCCTGCACTGCTTAACAAGAGCTCAGGCACCAGCCAGGGTGCATGAATTTGTTTGCGATCCAGTTTCGTCAGTTGTGGCAGGTAGCGCTTGATGAATTTTCCTTCGGCGTCGAATTTTTCCGATTGCGTGATCGGATTGAAAATTCGGAAGTAGGGTTGGGCATCACAGCCGGATGAAGCCGCCCATTGCCAGCCACCGTTGTTGGCGGACAAATCGAAATCATTCAGCTGGCGCGCAAAGTAAGCCTCGCCACGCCGCCAGTCTATGCCCAGATCCTTGATCAGGAAGCAGGCCGTCACCATGCGCAGACGATTATGCATATAGCCGGTCTGGTTCAGTTGATGCATGGCAGCGTCTACCAGCGGGTAGCCGGTGCGACCTTCACACCAGGCAGCAAAGTCGGCATCGGCTTTTTTGCCTTCTTCCCATACGATGCGATCGTAATCCGCTTTAAACGCGCGTTCAGTAACATGCGGATGGTGATGCAGAATCATGAAATAAAAATCCCGCCACACCAGTTCTGACAGCCACACCGCAGCACCCTCACCACCGGTGCCTGCTTGAATCGCCTGCATTGCATGACGGGCCAGTGCGCGAATTGATACCGTGCCAAAGCGCAGATGCACCGAAAGATACGAAGGACCTTTCACTGCGGGGAAATCACGCGCGACCCCGTAGTGCTGCAAGCGCGGCAGAAAATCATCGAGCAGTGCCTGAGCACCGCGCATCCCGGGCTGGATATGGAGTGCTTCAAGATCGCACGCGTCGAAACCCATCTCGGCCAGTGTCGGTATGCTGCCGGCAGGTGGCGGTGCCAGTTGCGATTTTTTTGGTGTGCAATCGAAAGCATCCAGCAAGGACAGGTCATAGCCACCTGAGGGCAGTTGGAATTTTTTCAGCCAGGCATTCTTGTAAGGGGTGAAGACCGACATCGGCTTGCCCATCTGCGACAAGACCTCGCTTTTCTCATGAATGACCTGGTCTTTGCTGCTCAGCAGCGCGCAGCCTTTCTTTTTCAGCGCACCAGCGACCGCCTGATCGCGCGCTACTGCCGCCGGCTCATAATCATGATTGATGAAAACAGTGTCGACGCCCAGCTCAGCTGCCAGTGCTGGTATCGCCGTTTCCGCGCGTGCATGGCGCACGATCAGTCCGCCACCCTGCGCGCGCAAGGCAGCATCCAATTCAATAAGGCTGGCATGGAGAAAGGCGACGCGTCTATCCAGTTTGCCATGCTCAAGCAATGGATCAAGGATAGCCTTGTCAAAAATGAAAGCGCAGAACACGCTGCGACTGCTCTGCAGCGCGTGATGCAGCGCTGCATGATCAAAGTTGCGCAGGTCTCGGCGAAACCAGACCAGTGATTTGTCGTATTGACTCATGGGAGTGAGGCGGATTCGTACCGGAAAGCGGTCAGTGTAGCCTTTCCCCGTGAACTCGGTGCGCGCTGGCGGCTTTGCCTTTCTCCGGCTGTCACCCTCAAAGCTGATAAAATTCGGCTCATGGCCAAGCAAGGCAAGTCACACCCCCCTTCGTCCTCCGCGCCAGACGTGGAAGACAGCGATTTTTCCTCCTCCGCGAAATCAAGCGACACC
>JBIIEY010000363.1:0-12418 GCA_044237595.1 Burkholderiaceae bacterium
GATGCCAAGTTTTACCGCAGGGGCGTAGCTCAATTGGCAGAGTGACGGTCTCCAAAACCGTAGGTTGGGGGTTCGAGGCCCTCCGCCCCTGCCACCGAATCAGGTGCAAGACACCGAAAGTAAACGTAAATGTCGAATCAACCTGTGCAGACTGTGACAACCTCGGCTGACAAGGCCAAGCTGGTTCTCGCAGGTACTGCTGTCGTCGCTGGCGTCGTTGGGTTTTACGCGCTGGCAGGTCAACCTACGCTGATCCGTGCTGCGGCGCTGGTTGGTGGTTTGGTGTTGGCAATTGCGTTTGCATGGACTTCGTATCAGGGCCGTGCGTTCATTGGTTTTGCTAGCGAGTCTGTGAAAGAAACGAAAAAAGTGGTCTGGCCATCGCGCAGAGAGGCGATGCAGATTACGGGTGTTGTATTTGGCTTCGTTCTCGTCATGGCGCTGTTCCTCTGGGGTACGGACAAATTGCTCGAGATAGTTCTATATGGACTGATCTTGGGCTGGAGATAATGATGACGGACAACACACAAGCAAGCGTAGCGTCGGTTTCGGGCGGCGGTAAGAAGCTGTGGTACGTCGTTCATGCGTATTCGGGCATGGAAAAGAGTGTGCAGCGTGCGCTCACCGAGCGTATCGCGCGTGCTGGCATGGAAGACAAGTTTGGTCAGATCTTGGTACCGACTGAGGAAGTGGTCGAGATGAAGAATGGCCAAAAGTCAGTAACCGAGCGTCGGTTCTTTCCGGGCTATGTGCTCGTCGAGATGGAGATGACGGATGACACTTGGCACCTGGTAAAGAACACGAACAAGGTCACCGGTTTCATCGGTGGCAAATCAAACAAGCCCACACCGATTCCTCCGCATGAAGTCGACAAGATCATGCATCAGATGCAAGAAGGTGTGGAGAAGCCAAGACCCAAAGTGCTCTACGAAGTGGGTGAATTGGTGAGAATCAAAGATGGTCCGTTCACTGATTTCAATGGCAATGTCGAAGAAGTGAACTACGAAAAATCACGCGTGCGCGTATCGGTAACGATCTTTGGTCGCGCGACGCCTGTAGAGCTGGAATTCGGTCAGGTTGAAAAGGCCTGACATAGCGGCAAACGTGGTCTTGGTAGTTTAATTGTAGCTCGAAGTACCCGATTTATTGCAGTAAACCGAGGAGCCTCAGTAGCAAGCCGAAAGGCGAGCGAAAAGGCGCTATCACTCACCAACAGGAGCCCTTATGGCAAAGAAAATCATCGGCTTTATCAAGCTGCAGGTGCCGGCTGGTAAAGCAAATCCGTCCCCCCCGATTGGCCCGGCACTGGGTCAGCGCGGCCTGAACATCATGGAATTCTGCAAAGCCTTCAATGCGCAAACGCAGGGTCTTGAGCCAGGTCTGCCGATTCCCGTGGTGATCACTGCGTTTGCGGATAAGTCTTTCACATTTGTGATGAAGACGCCGCCTGCCAGCATTCTGATCAAGAAAGCCGCCGGTATTCAAAAGGGTTCGTCCAAGCCGCATACCGACAAGGTCGGCAAGATCACCCGCAAGCAGGCAGAAGAAATCGCTACTCAGAAACAGCCCGACCTCACTGCGGCCGACCTTGAAGCAGCGGTACGCACGATTGCCGGTTCCGCTCGTTCCATGGGCATCACGGTGGAGGGTCTGTAATGACTAAGCTGACTAAACGCGCCAAATTGATCAAAGCCAAAGTTGATCGCACCAAGCCCTATCCTTTCGACAACGCTATTGCGCTCGTGAAGGAACTGGCGACTGCAAAATTCAACGAATCCATCGACGTTGCCATTCAACTTGGCGTTGATGCGAAAAAATCCGACCAAGTGGTTCGTGGTTCTGTCGTACTGCCAGCTGGTACCGGCAAAACGATGCGCGTGGCGGTGTTCGCCACCGGCGCGAAGGCAGACGAAGCGAAGGCTGCGGGTGCTGACATCGTTGGTATGGAAGATTTGGCGGAATCCATCAAGGCCGGCAACATGCCATTCGACGTGGTGATTGCTTCGCCCGACACGATGCGTATTGTTGGTACTTTGGGTCAGGTTCTCGGTCCGCGCGGCCTGATGCCAAACCCGAAGGTTGGTACCGTGACTCCGGATGTTGCAACGGCCGTCAAGAATGCAAAAGCAGGTCAGGTTCAGTACCGCACTGACAAAGCCGGTATCGTCCACGCGACGATTGGCCGCAAGTCGTTTGCAGATGCTGATCTCAAGACCAATCTGCTGGCACTGCTGGATGCACTGAGCAAGGCCAAGCCTGCGTCGAGCAAGGGCGTTTACCTGCGTAAGGTATCCCTGTCTTCGACCATGGGCGCAGGTGTGCGTGTTGATCAGACCACTCTGTCGGCCTGATCAGAAGAATAAAGTCCTCGCGCCCTGTGGCGTGAGGCAGATCTTTGGGCTGGACCGTGGGCAGTGATGCTGATGGTCCAGGCAATCAAAGACCGTTGGGCCCGAGGCGACAGCAGTAAGTGGCTGAAGGTTAAAACGCCGAAGGAGAGATCCGGAAGTACCCAACGCAGATGGCGAGCCCGAACAAGTTTTGCAGTCTCTACGCCGCACGCAAGGTACCGCGTGTATGCAAGAACTCCTGACTTCGGACGCCGTGTTCGAAACGATGTTAGGCAGGCAGTCATCTGACTGTGCAGTCGCCGATCATCACTTTTGGAGGTTGAACGTGAGTCTCAATCTAAATGACAAAAAGGCTGTTGTTGCCGAAGTCTCCGCCAAAGTTGCAACGGCGCAGACCATCGTGCTGGCCGAATATCGTGGCATTGAGGTTGGTCACCTGACGAAGTTGCGGGAAGATGCGCGTAAAAAGCATGTCTACCTGCGTGTGTTGAAAAACACGCTCGCTCGTCGCGCCGTCGAAGGCACCGCGTTTTCCGCTCTTGCTTCTGAAATGACCGGTCCGCTGATTTATGCGTTCTCGGAAGATGCTGTTGCTGCGGCCAAAGTTCTCAACGACTTTGCCAAAAGCAACGACAAGCTGGTCATCAAGGCAGGCAATTACGCGGGTAGTTCACTCGACAAGGCGGCAGTCACCGCACTGGCAAACATTCCTAGCCGTGAAGTCCTCATC
Organism: Burkholderiaceae bacterium; assembly: GCA_044237595.1. Lineage (GTDB taxonomy): Bacteria > Pseudomonadota > Gammaproteobacteria > Burkholderiales > Burkholderiaceae_D > Pernthalerella. The sequence goes on from JBIIEY010000363.1 coordinate 3,082, forward strand.
TCCCAGTTGCTGGGTGTGATGCAGGCGCCGGTATCAGGCATGGCTCGTGTATTGGCAGCCGTTGCAGCGAAGAAGGAAGCCGAAGCAGCCTGATTCGCTGATCTTTTGCGAAACAGGATCGTTTCCGTCAAGTCCGATCTCAAGTATTCACTGAACAATCAGGAGTTTTAAATGGCAATTACTAAAGACGACATCCTTGAAGCCGTTGGTCAAATGTCCGTAATGGACCTCAATGACCTGGTCAAGGCATTCGAAGAGAAGTTTGGTGTTTCTGCAGCAGCCATGGCCGTTGCTGGTCCAGCTGGCGGCGGCGCTGGCGCGGCTGTTGCTGAAGAGCAGACTGAGTTCACCGTTGTGCTGGCAGATGTAGGTGCAAACAAGGTCGGCGTGATTAAAGCTGTCCGCGAAATCACTGGCTTGGGCTTGAAAGAAGCCAAAGACCTGGTGGATGGCGCGCCGAAACCTGTCAAGGAAGGTGTTTCCAAGGCAGACGCCGAAGCAGCAAAGAAGAAACTGGAAGAAGCAGGCGCGAAGGCCGACCTCAAGTAATTCAGGTCGAGGCGCTTGCAGCGTACGAGTCAAGGTGCAGGGCCCAGCCGTTCGGCGGGGTCCTGCTTTTGGCTCTTTTGTTGCTTTCGAAATGTTGTGTAGCTTGACTGCAACAACAGGTTTGCACACTAGTCGTATCACAACAGAAGGGCAAAGACTTGAGGATTCTCCGACGAAGACAGTGATCTTCTTCGAATCCTGAATTCTCTATCCTTCCTGTCACTCACGGAGTGTTCATGCACTACTCATTTACTGAGAAGAAGCGAATCCGCAAATCTTTTGCGAAACGCGCTAACGTTCACGATGTTCCCTACCTGCTTGCCACACAGCTCGAATCCTACACGGCTTTCTTGCAAGCAGATACAGGACCATCTGTACGCAAGACCGAGGGCCTGCAATCCGCGTTCAACTCGATCTTTCCGATTGTGTCGCACAACGGCTTTGCTCGCCTTGAGTTTTTATCCTATGTGCTCGGTGATCCGCCATTCGACGTCAAAGAATGTCAGCAGCGAGGTTTGACTTATGCATCTCCATTGCGCGCCAAAGTCCGTCTGGTCATTCTTGACAAAGAGTCGCCAACGAAACCGGTCGTCAAGGAAATGAAAGAGCAGGAAGTCTACATGGGCGAATTGCCCCTGATGACGGTCAATGGCTCTTTCGTAATCAATGGCACCGAGCGCGTCATCGTTTCGCAGTTGCATCGCTCGCCTGGCGTGTTCTTCGAACATGATCGCGGCAAGACGCATTCGTCTGGCAAGTTGTTGTTCTCTGCTCGTATCATTCCCTACCGCGGTTCATGGTTGGATTTCGAGTTCGATCCTAAAGATATTTTGTACTTCCGTGTCGACCGTCGTCGCAAGATGCCAGTCACGATTCTGCTCAAGGCCATTGGTATGACGGCTGAGCAGATTCTGGCGAACTTTTTTGTCTTCGATAACTTCGGCTTGCGCTCTGAGGGCGCTGAGATGGAATTTGTCGCCGAGCGCTTGCGTGGTGAAGTTGCGCGATTCGATATCAGCGACAAATCCGGCAATGTCATTGTCAGCAAAGATAAACGTATCAATGCCAAGCATGTGCGCGATATCGAGGCGGCTGGTATCAAGCACATTTCGGTTCCCGAAGACTACTTGCTGGGCCGCGTGTTGGCGACGAACATCATCGATGCGGATACCGGCGAAGTTATCGCGAATGCGAATGATGAGTTGACTGAAGAGTTGATTGGTCACTTGCGCGATGCAAAGGTAAGCAATATCCAGACGCTGTTCACCAACGACCTTGATCAAGGTGCTTATATCTCGCAAACTCTGCGCGCGGATGACACTGCCGATCAAATGTCTGCGCGTATCGCGATTTATCGCATGATGCGCCCCGGCGAGCCACCGACCGAAGATTCAGTCGAAGCGCTCTTCAACGGTTTGTTCTACAGCGAAGATCGTTACGACCTGTCTGCGGTGGGTCGCATGAAGTTCAATCGCCGCGTGGGTCGGGATGAGCTGATCGGCACGATGACGCTCTCCAACGAAGATATTCTGGCCGTTATCAAGATTCTCGTTGAGCTGCGCAATGGTCGCGGCGAAGTCGATGATATCGATCACTTGGGTAATCGTCGTGTGCGTTGTGTTGGCGAGCTGGCCGAAAACCAGTTCCGCGCGGGTCTTGTGCGCGTCGAACGCGCAGTGAAGGAGCGTCTGGGCCAGGCCGAGGCAGACAACCTTATGCCGCATGACCTGATCAATTCCAAACCAATCTCGGCAGCAATTCGCGAATTTTTCGGTTCTTCGCAGCTCTCGCAGTTCATGGACCAGACCAATCCTCTGTCCGAGATCACGCACAAGCGCCGCGTTTCTGCATTGGGCCCGGGCGGTCTGACGCGCGAACGCGCTGGCTTTGAAGTGCGCGACGTGCATCCAACGCACTACGGCCGTGTCTGCCCGATTGAAACACCGGAAGGACCGAACATTGGTCTGATCAATTCGCTCGCGATGTATGCGCGTCTGAATGAGTACGGCTTCCTCGAAACCCCGTATCGCAAGGTCACCGACGGCAAGGTCGGCGACCAGATCGACTATCTGTCTGCAATTGAAGAAGGCCGCTACATCATTGCCCAGGCGAATGCGACCATCGACAAAAATGGCAAGTTGTCTGATGAACTCGTTTCGGCTCGTGAAGCAGGGGAAACCATTTTGGTTTCCCCCGAGCGCGTGCAGTACATGGATGTGGCACCAGGGCAGATCGTGTCGGTTGCGGCATCGCTGATCCCGTTCCTTGAGCATGACGATGCGAACCGTGCTTTGATGGGCGCAAACATGCAACGTCAAGCAGTCCCTTGTCTGCGCCCTGAAAAGGCACTGGTGGGCACTGGTGTTGAGCGAACTGTAGCGATTGACTCAGGCACCACGGTGCAGGCATTGCGTGGCGGTGTAGTGGATTACATTGATGCGGGCCGTATCGTGATTCGCGTTAATGATGACGAAGCGCAGGCTGGCGAAGTAGGCGTCGACATCTACAACCTCATCAAGTACACCCGTTCAAACCAGAACACCAACATCAACCAGCGTCCTATCGTTGAGGTGGGTGATCGCGTGGCGCGTGGCGACGTAATCGCCGATGGCGCTTCAACCGATCTCGGCGAACTCGCTCTGGGCCAGAACATGCTGGTCGCGTTCATGCCTTGGAATGGCTATAACTTCGAGGACTCGATTCTGATTTCCGAGAAGGTGGTGGCTGACGATCGCTATACCTCGATTCACATCGAAGAATTGTCGGTAGTGGCACGCGATACCAAGCTCGGACCTGAAGAGATTACTCGCGACATTTCAAACTTGGCTGAAAATCAGCTTGCCCGTCTGGATGAGTCCGGTATCGTTTATATCGGTGCAGAAGTCGAAGCAGGCGACGTGCTGGTCGGTAAGGTCACTCCGAAAGGTGAGACACAACTCACGCCAGAAGAAAAACTACTGCGTGCGATTTTTGGTGAGAAGGCCTCCGATGTCAAAGACACCTCGCTGCGAGTGCCATCGGGTATGGTCGGTACCGTCATCGACGTACAAGTTTTCACGCGTGAAGGCATACAGCGTGACAAGCGTGCTCAGCAGATTATCGATGATGAGCTAAAGCGTTACCGCTTGGACCTGAACGACCAGTTGCGTATCGTTGAGGGTGATGCATTCCAGCGTCTGGAAAAAATGCTGATCGGGAAAGTCGCTAATGGCGGTCCGAAGAAGCTGGCCAAGGGCACGAAGATCGACAAGGCTTATTTGGACGATCTCGAGAAATACCACTGGTTTGACATCCGTCCGGCTGACGAAGATGCAGCAGGGGCGCTGGAAGCGATCAAGGAGTCGATCGCTGAAAAACGTCACCAGTTTGATCTGGCTTTCGAAGAGAAGCGCAAGAAGCTGACCCAGGGCGATGAGCTGCCACCGGGCGTGCAGAAAATGGTCAAGGTCTACCTGGCTGTGAAGCGACGTCTGCAGCCTGGCGACAAGATGGCGGGTCGTCACGGTAACAAAGGTGTGGTCTCGCGCATTGTGCCGGTCGAAGACATGCCTTACATGGCCGATGGCACGCCAGCTGACATCGTACTTAATCCGCTGGGTGTCCCATCACGTATGAACGTGGGTCAGGTGCTCGAAGTTCACCTCGGCTGGGCCGCCAAAGGTCTGGGTCTGCGTATTGGTGAAATGCTGGCAGCCCATGCCAAGGCTACGGACGTGCGCGGATTCCTGAAGCAGATTTATAACGAATCCGGTCGTACCGAAGATCTGGACGCATTCTCGGATGCCGACATCATCAAACTGGCCGACAACCTGAAAGACGGTGTGCCATTCGCGACCCCGGTGTTCGATGGTGCGCACGAAACCGAAATTCATCGAATGCTCGACCTGGCGTATCCGCAAGAGATTGCGAATCGTCTGGGTATGACGCCGTCGAAGAACCAGGTCACGATGTATGACGGCCGCACCGGCGAAGCATTTGAACGTTCCGTCACCGTGGGCTATATGCATGTGCTGAAGCTGCACCATCTGGTCGACGACAAGATGCATGCACGTTCCACTGGGCCGTACTCGCTGGTGACTCAACAGCCGCTTGGCGGCAAGGCGCAGTTCGGCGGCCAGCGTTTCGGCGAGATGGAGGTCTGGGCCCTCGAAGCCTACGGCGCTTCCTACGTCTTGCAGGAAATGCTGACCGTGAAGTCCGACGACGTGAATGGCCGCACTAAGGTGTACGAAAACCTGGTGAAGGGCGATCACGTGATCGACGCTGGCATGCCGGAATCTTTCAACGTGTTGGTGAAGGAAATCCGCTCGCTGGGTATCGATATCGATCTGGAACGCGACTAAGCCTCAACGTCCCCTCCCGTTGGGAGAGGACGTCGTAACGTTTAATTTTTCACGCCACACTGGAGTGATACATGAAAGCACTGCTCGATCTATTCAAGCAAGTTCAGCAAAACGAACAATTCGACGCGATCAAGATTGGACTCGCGTCACCTGAAAAAATTCGTTCCTGGTCTTATGGCGAAGTCAAAAAGCCTGAGACTATTAACTATCGTACGTTCAAGCCAGAGCGCGACGGTCTGTTCTGCGCCAAGATTTTTGGCCCGATCAAAGACTATGAGTGCTTGTGCGGCAAGTACAAGCGTCTCAAGCATCGTGGCGTAATCTGCGAGAAGTGCGGCGTTGAAGTCACGCTGGCCAAAGTACGCCGTGAGCGCATGGGCCACATTGAACTGGCTTCGCCGGTCGCACACATCTGGTTCCTCAAGTCGCTGCCGTCGCGTCTGGGTATGGTGCTCGATATGACGCTGCGCGACATTGAACGTGTGCTGTACTTCGAAGCCTATGTCGTCACCGATCCTGGCATGACGCCGCTGAAGAAATGCCAGATCATGTCCGAGGATGATTACGCCGCCAAGTACGAAGAATTCGGTGATGATTTCACTGCTTTTATGGGCGCCGAAGGCGTTCGTGAGCTGCTGCGTACCATCGACATCGATCGTGAAGCTGAACAGCTGCGCACGGATTTGCGTGAATCCAAATCTGAAGCAAAAATCAAGAAATACGCGAAGCGTCTGAAAGTACTCGAGGCCTTCCAGCGTTCCGGCATCAAGCCGGACTGGATGATCATGGAAGTGCTGCCGGTGTTGCCGCCGGAGTTGCGTCCGCTGGTGCCGCTGGATGGTGGCCGTTTCGCGACCTCGGATCTAAATGATCTGTATCGCCGCGTCATCAATCGTAACAATCGTCTGAAGCGTTTGATGGAATTGCGTGCGCCTGAAATCATCACGCGCAACGAAAAGCGTATGCTGCAGGAAGCCGTTGATTCGCTGCTCGACAACGGACGTCGAGGTAAAGCGATGACGGGTGCGAACAAGCGTCCGTTGAAGTCGCTGGCTGAAATGATCAAGGGTAAAGGCGGTCGTTTCCGTCAGAACCTGCTGGGCAAGCGTGTTGACTACTCTGGTCGTTCTGTCATCGTGGTGGGTCCGCAGCTTAAACTGCATCAGTGCGGTTTGCCGAAGCTGATGGCGCTCGAACTGTTCAAGCCCTTCATCTTCAATAAACTTGAACTGATGGGCTTGGCGACAACGATCAAGGCTGCGAAGAAACTGGTCGAGATACAAGAGCCTGTGGTCTGGGACATTCTCGAAGAAGTGATTCGCGAGCACCCTGTGATGCTCAACCGAGCGCCGACCTTGCACCGTCTTGGTATTCAGGCTTTCGAGCCTGTACTGATCGAGGGTAAGGCAATCCAGTTGCACCCGCTTGTCTGCGCGGCGTTTAACGCCGACTTTGACGGTGACCAGATGGCGGTTCACGTACCGCTGTCTATCGAAGCGCAGATGGAAGCTCGTACGCTGATGCTGGCGTCAAACAATATTCTGTTCCCGTCGAATGGTGAGCCGTCGATCGTACCATCACAGGATATCGTGTTGGGTCTGTACTACGCGACGCGAGAAAAAATCAATGCCAAGGGCGAAGGCATGATGTTCTCTGGTGTCTCCGAGGTCATCCGCGCCTACGACAACAAGGAAGTCGAACTGACGACCCGTATCACGGTACGTATTACCGAATACCCGAAAGATGCCGCGACAGGTGAATTTGTCAAAACCATCAATCGCTATGAAACAACGATAGGTCGTGCGATTCTGTCAGAGATTTTGCCGAAAGGTCTGCCGTTCAGCGCCATTAATCGAGCGCTGAAGAAGAAAGAAATCTCCAAGCTGATCAATATTTCATTCCGCAAGTGCGGACTGCGTGCGACGGCCGTGTTTGCCGACCAACTGATGCAGTCCGGCTTCCGCTTGGCGACGCGCGCGGGTATTTCGATTTGCGTCGATGACATGTTGGTGCCGCCGCAAAAAGCGACGCTGATCGCTGCAGCCGAACAGGAAGTCAAACAGATCGAACAGCAGTATTCGTCGGGTCTGGTTACTTCAGGTGAGCGCTACAACAAAGTGGTCGACATTTGGGGCAAGGCCGGTGATGAAGTCGGCAAGGCCATGATGGAGCAGCTTAAAGTTGAAGATGTGGTTCGACGCGATGGGTCCAAAGGTACACAGGAATCCTTCAATGCGATCTACATGATGGCCGACTCCGGTGCACGAGGTTCTGCTGCGCAGATCCGTCAGCTCGCCGGCATGCGCGGTCTGATGGCCAAACCTGACGGTTCGATCATTGAAACGCCTATCACGGCGAACTTCCGTGAAGGTCTGAATGTGCTTCAGTACTTCATTTCCACGCACGGTGCTCGTAAAGGTCTTGCCGATACGGCACTCAAGACCGCGAACTCGGGTTACCTGACACGTCGTCTGGTCGACGTAACTCAGGATCTGGTCGTGATCGAAGATGATTGCGGCACGTCCAATGGCGCGTCGATGAAAGCGCTGGTGGAAGGTGGTGAGGTTATTGAGGCACTTCGCGATCGTATCCTTGGTCGTGTCACTGCATTGGATGTGATTAACCCCGACACTCAGGCAACTTTGTATGAATCAGGTACCTTGCTTGATGAAGATATGGTTGAAGAAATCGAGCGTTTGGGTATTGATGAAGTCAAGGTACGCACGCCGCTGACCTGCGACACGCGTTATGGTTTGTGCGCAATGTGCTACGGCCGTGATTTGGGTCGCGGTAGTATGGTCAACTCTGGCGAAGCGGTGGGTGTTATTGCAGCGCAATCGATTGGTGAGCCGGGCACTCAGCTCACGATGCGGACGTTCCACATCGGTGGCGCGGCATCACGCGCTGCCGTGGCCTCCTCTGTGGAAGCCAAGTCTAATGGCGTCGTACGTTTTACTGCGACCATGCGTTACGTCACGAATGGCAAGAATGATCAGATCGTCATTTCCCGTTCGGGTGAAGTGCTGATTACAGACGATCATGGTCGTGAGCGCGAACGTCACAAAGTCCCTTATGGCGCGACGCTGATCGTGAAAGATGGTCAGACGATCAAAGCCGGTACTGCATTGGCCACCTGGGATCCTCTGACTCGTCCGATCATCACCGAGTACGCAGGTACGGTGAAGTTCGAAAATGTTGAAGAAGGCTCAACGGTCGCCAAGCAGATTGATGAAGTCACTGGCTTGTCGACGCTGGTCGTTATCGATGCCAAGCGTCGCAGCACGGCGGGCCGCACGCTGCGTCCTCAGGTCAAGTTGATGAACGAAAAAGGCGAAGAGGTCAAGATCGCTGGTACCGAGCATTCAGTGACCATTGGCTTCCAGGTCGGTGCGCTCATTACCGTGAAGGACGGTCAGCAAGTCTTCGTAGGTGAAGTGCTGGCACGTATTCCGACGGAGTCGCAGAAGACCCGTGACATTACGGGTGGTTTGCCGCGCGTCGCCGAACTGTTCGAGGCGCGTTCGCCGAAGGATGCGGGCATGCTGGCGGAAGTTACCGGTACGGTCGCTTTCGGTAAAGAGACAAAAGGCAAGCAGCGTCTCGAAATTACTGACATGGATGGTGAGAAGCATGAGTTCCTGATTACGAAAGACAAGCAGGTGCTCGTGCATGACGGTCAGGTTGTCAACAAGGGCGAGATGATTGTCGATGGTCCCGCAGATCCACAGGACATTCTGCGTCTGTTGGGTATTGAGGCGCTGGCTCGTTACATCGTTGATGAGGTGCAGGACGTGTATCGCTTGCAGGGTGTGAAGATTAACGATAAGCATATTGAGGTTATCGTTCGTCAGATGCTGCGCCGCGTGCAGGTCGTTGATGCTGGTGACACCAGCTACATCCCGGGTGAGCAGGTCGAACGTTCGGAGCTTTTGGACGAAAATGATCGAATGATTGCCGCCGATAAACGTCAAGCGACTTATGACAATGTGCTTTTGGGTATCACCAAGGCTTCGTTGTCGACGGACTCCTTCATCTCTGCGGCGTCTTTCCAGGAAACCACGCGTGTTCTTACCGAAGCCGCGATCATGGGCAAGAAGGATGGCCTGCGTGGACTGAAGGAAAACGTCATCGTCGGTCGTCTGATTCCCGCTGGTACGGGCCTCGCGTTTCACCGTGCGCGCAAGGAGAAAGAGGGCTGGGAAGCGGAAGAGCGGGCAGCGATGCTGCAAGCCGAAGCTGCCCGGGCTTTGCAGGAAGCCGAGGCAACGGCTTCGACCGGGGAAGTCAGCGACGAAGGTTGATCAAAGTTGCTGTAAATACAATAGCCCCGGCCAGTCCGGGGCTATTTTTTACTGCGCTCCCTAAGCATCCCCGTAGTTGACGATGGGTAGCGCGGGATATATACTCGCGAGTTATCGAATTTAAGCTCGCTCGGGCTTAAGCGC
>JBIIEY010000256.1:0-3651 GCA_044237595.1 Burkholderiaceae bacterium
CGTATGTTCTCACCGGGATGAACACGTGTGTTGTACAAATCCCAGAGCTCGGGGCGCTGTGCTTTTGGATTCCATTGGCCGAAATCATCACGGAAGGAGAAGATACGCTCTTTGGCGCGTGCCTTTTCTTCGTCACGACGCGCCCCGCCGATGCAGGCATCAAACTTGTGTTCAGCAATCGTTTCCAGCAGCGTGACCGCCTGCGCTGCGTTGCGCGAGTCCGTTTGTGGATTGCGCAGGCGGACAGTGCCACGCTTGATCGAATCTTCAACTGAACCCACGATCAGACGCTCTCCAAGTTCAGCCACGCGCTGATCGCGGAAGCGAATCACTTCCTCGAAGTTGTGTCCGGTATCGATATGTACCAGCGGGAAGGGAAATTTACCGGGTCTGAAAGCTTTTTCGGCGATGCGCAGCAGGACAACCGAGTCCTTGCCACCAGAGAAAAGCAGCGCTGGATTGCTGCACTCCGCAGCGACTTCACGCATGATGTGGATGGACTCGGATTCCAGCCAATCCAGATGACGGTTACTGGCGGCGTCAATAAAGTGTTTGTTGTCTGCGGGCGAATTCATGATGTCGGTATTTCAGTTTGATCGGGCTTGCTTCGGACGAGTTTGCCATCGACGATGTGGAGACCGCATTCCTTGCTGTCTGGTGATTCCCACCACCAGCGGCCTGCGCGGATGTCCTCGCCAGGCTGAATGGCCCGGGTACACGGCTCGCAGCCTATGGAAGGATAGCCTTTTTCGTGCAGCGGATTGAAAGGCACCTGATGATCGCGAATGTACTGCCAAACATCATCCTCTGACCAATCTGCCAGCGGATTGAATTTTTGCAGTCCATGCGCGACATCATCTTCCTGCATCGCGAGCTCACTGCGGGTGGTCGATTGCGCACGACGCTGGCCGGTGATCCAGGCTTTGTTGCCCGCTAGTGCGCGCTTAAGTGGTTCGACCTTGCGAATGCGGCAGCACTCCTTGCGCATCGCTATGCTGTCGTAAAAAGCATTCAAGCCATTGGCGGCGACATAGGCTGCGATTGCTGAGGGTTCTGGCTTGTAAAGCGCCACTTCGTAGTTGTAGGTTTCGTGTATACGATCAATCATGCCTAGTGTTTCTGCATGCAGACGACCGGTTTCCAGTGAGAATATCGCGATCGGCAGCTTGGCGCGCAAGATCAAGTCGGTGATCACCATGTCTTCAGCCGCAAGACTGGAGGCAAAGACTGCTGGCGAAAAATCAGCGGCAATACGCTCGAGCAGTGAGCGCGTGCCCGAGAGAACCTCGTTGTAGTTGGCGCTACTCATGGCAGATCCTGTGCAGCGGGGCGCGATACGCGGCGATACAGCGGCGTTTTCTGATCCCAAGAAGTCTGGTAGACGTCCGAAAAATCCGTCAACCCTTTAAGTGCGTCCTCGATGCTGCGATCTTCGCGGGTTGCAAAGGCATTGAAGCCGACGCGTTGCATATAAAACAGCTGGTCACGCAGCACATCGCCTATGGCGCGTATTTCGCCGTCATAGCCAAGTCGACTGCGCAGATTGAAAGCGATGGAATAACCACGGCCATCAGAGAACGCTGGAAAATCAACGGCGATCAACGACAAGATGGCGATATCTTCTTTTAGTTGCTCGGCGCGTTCATCACTTGCCAGCCATACGCCAATGTCATTGCGCGTAGCCAGTGCGGTTCTTTGTGCTAGCCAGACCCGCAGCGGTACGATCTGATGACCTGATGGTACCGACACGGTTTCGGGTGATTCACCCTCGGTCAGTTTGAACACACTCCAGTGGTCATCAACGATAGACTTGTCTTTGATGATCTTACGCATACGCATCCTCTCCGGCTTGGTAGGTGTGGCCGGCGATGGGTGTCGCGTACACATGATCCTTGAATGGGTTAATACCAATACGATTGACGGTATCAATGAAAAGCTCTTCCTCGATACGCTCTCGCACATAGACCTCCAGCAGTCGACCGATCACTTCCGGCATTTGTCCTGCGGCGAAGGAGGGGCCAATGATTTTACCGATGGCGCTGGTATTACCCTGCGCACCACCGATAGAGACTTGATACCACTCCGAGCCATCCTTGTCGACACCAAGAATACCGATGTTGCCGACATGATGATGACCGCAGGCGTTAATGCAGCCCGAGATATTGAGCTCGATGTCGCCGATGTCATGCTGAAAATCGACATTGTCGAAACGCTCGGCGATGGCTTCGGCGATAGGGATGGATTTTGCGTTGGCCAGCGAGCAGAAATCACCCCCGGGGCAGCAAATGATATCGGTCAGCAGACCGATGTTGGCCGTCGCCAGACCATGCGTTTTCGCTTCCTTGTAAAGTGCGAGCAGATCCGATTGCTTCACATCGGCCAGCACCAGATTCTGCTCATGCGTGACGCGCAGTTCACCAAAGCTGTAGCGGTCGGAAAGTTCGGCCACGAAGTCAATTTGCTCAGCTGTGGCATCGCCGGGGGGCGTGCCGGTTTTTTTCAGTGATAGTGTGACGATCGCATAGCCAGACACCTTGTGCGGTCTGACATTGCGCGTGAGCCAGTTCGAAAAAGCTTTGTCTTCGCTGCGCTGCTGCTGCAGCAGTGCATCATCATCCTTCAGCGTTTCATAGGCTGGCGGGGTGAAATAACTGGCGACACGGGCCAGTTCTTCGGTGGTGATTGTGCTGGGGCTGTCTTTGAGATCCAGCCATTCGGCTTCAACCTGACGAGCGAATTCTTCCGCGCCCAGTGCCTTCACCAGAATCTTGATACGTGCTTTGTACTTGTTATCGCGGCGACCGTATTGGTTGTAGACACGCATGATCGCTTCGGTATAACTCAGCAGATGCTGCCATGGAAGGAACTCGCGGATCACGCTGCCAATGATGGGTGTGCGGCCAAGACCACCGCCCACCAGCACCTGAAAGCCGAGCTCACCGGCGTCGTTTTTGATCAGGTTCAGTCCAATGTCATGTACTTGAACGGCAGCACGATCCTCAGCGGCTGCATTGACAGCAATCTTGAATTTGCGGGGTAGCCAGGCAAACTCCGGATGGAAGGTGCTCCACTGACGCAGGATTTCGATATAAGGCCGCGGATCAGCGAGCTCGTCCGCAGCAACACCGCAGAACTGGTCCGAGGTGATATTGCGTATGCAATTGCCCGAAGTCTGAATCGCATGCATTTCCACCGAGGCCAGCTCCGCCAGTATTTCGGGTGACTGCTCAAGCTCGATCCAGTTGTACTGAATATTCTGACGTGTTGTGAAATGCCCGTAGCCGCGATCGAATTTTCGTGCAATATGTCCGAGCTTGCGCATTTGTACTGATGACAGCAACCCATAAGGAATCGCTACGCGCAGCATGTAGGCGTGACGCTGCAGGTAGAGGCCATTTTGCAGACGCAGGGGGCGGAATTCATCTTCCGTGAGTTCACCCGAGATGCGGCGTTCCACTTGGCCTCGGAACTGTGCAACGCGTTCACGGACAATCTGATGGTCGTATTGGTCGTAGCGATACATGAGGATCCTTAAGTGATTCGTTTCAGAGCACGAGCTTGGCTGCAACACCAGTCAGCGTGGTTGCGAGCAGCCCGCGCAGGAATTTTTCAGGGACCGAGCGTGCCAGCAGCGATCCGATGGTGATGCCG
>JBIIEY010000257.1:0-3650 GCA_044237595.1 Burkholderiaceae bacterium
GGCATCGCCGAGGCTGAAGATATCGGGATAGCGCACGTGCTGCAGCGTGACCTGATTCACTTCGACCCAGCCATCGTTATTCGCGAGCCGACTTTCGCGTACAAAATCGGGCGCAGTTTGTGGTGGCACCACGTGCAGCATATCGAAAGATTTCTCGACACGGCTCACATTGCCATTCGCATCTTTTTCATCGAACCAGGCTTTTTTCTCCGGACCATCTACAGCGACCAGCGTCGAGGTGAAATGAAGATGTGCGTTGTAGCGTTTGACGTATTGCATCAGCGGCGGCACAAAATCTGCAACGCCGAAAAGTACGGCACCTGCGTTATGGAAATTGACGCTGATGTTTTTCAGGTCGCCGCGATGCTCCCAATCGGAACAAGAGAGGTACATCGCTTTCTGTGGTGCGCCAGCGCATTTGATTGGCATGGCCGGCTGCGTGAAGAGTGCGGTACCGGATTTCATTTGCCTGACCAGCTCCCAAGTATAGGGCGCGAGATCGAAACGATAATTTGAAGTGACACCGTTTTTACCCAGTGTGTCTTCCAGCCCAGGGATGGCTTGCCAGTTAAGTTTCAGACCCGGTGCGACCACCAGATTCTGGTAGCTGATCGGATTGCCTTGATCAATCGTGACTTTTTTCTGCTCAGGGTCGAAACCTGTCACGGCGGCGCGTATCCAGGTCACGCCGGCCGGCATTACCGATGCCATTTCACGCACGCTGTCCTGAAGATCGAATTCGCCCGCACCGACCAGTGTCCACGACGGCTGGTAGTAATGCTTGTCGTTGGGCTCGATGATCGCGATCTGTAAATTCGGCTGACGTTTTTTGAGACTTGCCGCGAGGCCGATGCCGGCACTGCCGCCGCCGATGATCAGGATGTCCTGAGTGTCTCCCCAGTTGCAGGCGCTGGCGGTGCCGGTCGTGCTGGGCTTGGTGCGTTGGCCGCTGGCCATCTGGTAGAGATTTTGCGATCTGGCACCGCTGCGGCAAAAGGCGAGGATGGGACCTGGTTTGAGCGCCAGCAGCTCGGCAAACTGGCGCGCCTGCAATTCGGTGATCTGACCGCTGACGACGGGCAGGTGGGCGTAGGTCAGTCCCGCAGCCTCGGCCGCGCGCGCGACGGATTCGCTGCTGGGTTGTGATGGGCCGGCCTCTCCATCGGGACGGTTGTTGATCACGGTGCGGAAACCGAGTGCCGCCACTTCTGCCATGTCCTCGGGGCCGAGTTGGGGGGCTGTACTGAACTTGTCTGTGTGGCGTGTGATGGTGGCTGACATGGCTAATCCTCGGAAAGCTTGGAGTTCACGCCGAACATACCCGGCAGGGATGGATTGCAATTAATTAAAAAAGTTACATTATATTGACAAATAAAATGTTTGTCAATATAATATATTTAATGTAAATAATATGGAGTCTCAGAATGACAAGCAACGCGATTAAACCTCAAGTGCATGGCATCTTTGATCCGGGGACCTGGACCGTGACTTATGTGGTTTACGAAAAAGAAGGCTCGGCCTGCGCAATTATCGACTCTGTTCTGGACTACGATCCTAAGTCGGGCCGAACTCGAACGGACTCGGCTGACAAGGTGATTGCCTTTGTTCGCGAAAAGAAGCTTACCGTCGAATGGATACTCGAGACCCATGCCCACGCCGATCATCTCACTGCGGCGCCGTATCTGAAACAGCATTTGGGAGGCAAAACGGCCATCGGTGATCACATCAATACGGTACAGCAGGTATTCAAGGGCATATTCAATTTAGAGCCGGAATTTTCGACAGATGGTTCGCAGTTTGATCACCTGTTGAAAGAGGGCGAGCATTTCAGTATTGGCGCACTGTCGGTCAAAACCATGTATGTGCCGGGCCATACACCAGCCTGCGTTGCGTATCACATCGGCGATGCGGTGCTTGTGGGTGACACGATGTTCATGCCTGATGTCGGTACGGCACGCTGCGATTTCCCGGGCGGAGATGCGAAGACATTGTACGCATCGGTGAAGAAGATCCTCAGCCTGCCGGATGAAACCCGCTTGTTCATGTGTCACGATTACCCGCCGACGGATCGCCCGGTGGCGTTTGAAACCACGGTGAGCGAGCAGCGCAGAAAAAACATTCATGTGCACGACGGGATCAGCGAAGCAGCGTTTGTCGACATGCGTACCAAGCGAGATGCGACGCTGGAAATGCCTGTGCTGATTCTTCCTGCAGTGCAGATCAATATCCGCGCCGGTGATCTGCCGCCGGCGGAATCGAATGGTGTTGCCTATGTGAAGATACCGTTGAATGCGCTCTGAGTCAGCGTAAAAAAACAAGACATAAAAAAATCCTGTGGCAGGTGATCCTGCCGCAGGATTTTTTTTTGTACTCGTGGAGTGTGACGTTATTGCAGGCCGCCGTTCTGCTGAGCGACCATCATATAGAGCATGGGAATCGACAGCATGGTGTTGAAGCGGGAAGTCAGCATTGCCAGACGCGCAGCGGCCGCCTTCTGTTCCGGTTCCACGGTGACGATACCGAGTGCTTTTTTCTGGTTAGGCCAGATGATGAACCAGACATTGAAGGCCATCAATAGCGCGATCCACATCCCGATGCCAATAGCGTGGTAACCAATTTGTAGACTCAGGGCGGCGCCCAGGTAGTGGCGCATCCACGCCACCAGCAAGCCGGTGATGACGGTAGCCAGCGCTGCCCATCGGAACCAGAAAAGCGCGGTTGGTGCTATGACCTTGCCGATTGCCGGTTTTTGTTCATCCGGAATTTTAGGCATTGAAGGGATTTGCACGAAGTTGAAGTACCAGAGCAGACCGATCCACATGATGCCGGACACCACATGCAGCCAGCGCATGACAAAAGCGCCCCATTCGTGTCCCATTTGCGGGCCAACACCAGCGACCTTGGTGGCGATGATCACCAGCAGTATCAGCAGTACGACACCGGCAATGATGGTGCGTCCGAGCGATTGCAAAATTGCAGCCATAAATCCTCCAAAAATATTCAGTTCGACGCTTTGTTATTTAGCGGGGTGCGCGCGTCGCATTGCACTTCTGTAAAACCGGGCGAAGTATAGCCTAATGAAGCGCTGTTGAAATAACATCATCGAGTTCGGTTGCCAGAGAAATGGTCTCAAGTTATTGATTTTCAAGGCTCAGCATGCCGCCGTGGACTTTGTACGCCACGAAACGGGGAGCTGTCCGTCAGTCGCTTAACCCACAATCATCCTTGGGTGACGGCAGCACGGGGTGACGCCGCTCAAGCCATGTCGGGCTCGACCCGGCTGATGTCAATGTGAGCGCTTCCTTCGGCCACTGTCAGCGCCAGACGTTGTGGTGTGCGTATCTGTGCGGTGCGCCGAATGATCTCGCCTTGTTCGTCGCGCAGTATCGCGTAGCCACGTTCCAGCGTGCGCTGTGGCGCCAGCAGCTCGAGTTTGCCTTGCAAAGCGTCGAGTTTGTAGCGATGCGCGCCAAGGCGGTTGGTGTGGGCCGCTGACAATTGCGTCGCTCGTGCCATCAGCCTTGTCCGGGCCATGCGCGTATCGGGCAGTGCGTGCATCAGCCGCTGCTGCGCTTTGTCCAGACGGTAGCGGGCTGCAACCAGCGGTGTGGTGGTTGCATGCTGCAGACGGCTTTGTAGCGTCGACAGCC
>JBIIEY010000028.1:0-12389 GCA_044237595.1 Burkholderiaceae bacterium
GAACAATCACAATGCCGGCGCAGGTTATATCGAGAAGCGGGGTGAGCAGTATCTGGTGCGAGCGCCGGGTCAGGTGCTTACGCTGGAAGATATTCGCAATGTCGTCATCAAGAATGCCGGTGGTATTCCGGTGCGGGTGCGTGATGTGGCTGAAGTCGGCATCGGGCAGGAATTGCGCACCGGCGCAGCAACGGCCAATGGCAAGGAAGTCGTGCTCGGTACCGTGTTCATGCTGATGGGTCAGAACAGCCGTACCGTATCTCAGGCGGTTGATCTGAAAATGCAGGAAATCAATCGTAACCTTCCCGAGGGTATACGCGCAGTGACGGTGTATGACCGAACCATTCTGGTCGACAAGGCGATCGCCACCGTCAAAAAAAATCTGCTCGAGGGAGCGATTCTGGTCATTGCCGTTCTGTTTGTCTTTTTGGGGAATCTGCGCGCAGCGATTATTACTGCGGCCGTGATTCCACTGGCGATGCTGTTCACCTTTACCGGCATGGTTCAATATCAGGTCAGCGCCAACCTGATGAGTCTGGGTGCGCTGGACTTCGGCATCATCGTCGATGGCGCGGTGGTGATTGTCGAAAACTGCATTCGTCGGCTTGCGCACGTACAGTCGCTGCAAGGCCGGACGTTGACGCGCGAGGAACGCTTCCACGAAGTTTTTGAGGCTGCGCGTGAATCGCGCCGGCCTTTGTTGTACGGGCAGTTCATCATCATGGTGGTGTACCTGCCGATTTTTTCCCTCTCGGGCGTGGAAGGAAAAATGTTCCATCCGATGGCTTTCACCGTGGTGGCAGCGCTGCTGGGTGCGATGATTTTGTCGGTGACCTTTGTGCCAGCCGCGGTGGCGATGCTGGTGACCGGACGAGTACAAGAAAAAGAAATCGCGCTTATGGTCTGGATCAAGCGCTGGTATGTGCTCATGTATGACTGGGTCATGCAGGCGAGGGCCGTTGTTCTGACTTTCGCTTTGGTCGCGGCGATACTCGCCGGCTTGCTGCTTACGCGCATTGGTAGTGAATTCGTCCCCAATCTGAATGAGGGTGATCTGGCCTTTCAGACCATACGCGCCCCGGGGGTCAGCCTGACACAAGCGGTGGCGATGCAGATGCAGATCGAGACGACATTGAAAGCGAAATTTCCTGAGATTGAACGTGTATTCACCCGCATTGGCACTGCCGAGATTGCGACCGACCCCATGCCACCGAGTCTGTCGGATGGTTACATCATGCTCAAGCCGGTAGAAAAATGGCCCGACCCTGGTAAAACACGGGATCAGCTGCTGGAGGAAATTCGTGAGGTCGTCTGGAAAATCCCCGGTAACAACTATGATTTCTCGCAGCCGATTCAGCTACGCTTCAATGAGCTGATTTCGGGTGTGCGTAGCGACGTGGCGGTCAAAATTTTTGGTGATGACATGGACCAGTTGCACCGACTCGCTGAAGAGACCGCAACGGTCATGCGTCAGGTCCCGGGTGCAGTTGACGTCAAAGTGGAGCAGACCACGGGCTTGCCTATGTTGACAGTTATCATCGATCGTCAAAAGCTGGCGCGCTATGGGCTCACGGTCATGGAAGTGCAGGACGTCGTTGCGGCTGCGATTGGTGGCAGTAAAGCGGGTACCTTGTTTGAGGGTGACAGGCGTTTCGATATCGTGGTTCGTTTGCCGGAGAATTTGCGCGGCGATATCGATGCGATGAAACGTCTTCCTGTCACTTTGCCGGTTCAAGGCAGTAACGGCGCGACGGGCTTTATTCAGCTTGCCGAGGTCGCCACCTTGACACTGGCGCCGGGGCCTAATCAGATCAGCCGTGAAAATGGCAAGCGCCGCATTGTCGTTACCTCGAATGTGCGAGAGCGTGATGTCGGCAGCTTCGTGGATGAGGCCGGTCGGCGCTTGGCTTCAGTGACTTTGCCGACTGGTTACTGGACCCAGTGGGGCGGAACCTTTGAAAATCTTCAGTCCGCCACACAGCGTTTGAAACTGGTGGTGCCGGCTGCCCTGTTTCTTGTTTTCGTTTTGCTGTTCGCCATGTTTGGCAATGTGAAAGATGGTCTGCTGGTGTTTACCGGTATTCCGTTTGCGCTGACAGGCGGGGTGCTGGCGCTGTGGTTGCGCGACATACCGCTGTCCATTTCGGCCGCTATTGGCTTCATTGCGCTATCGGGCGTTGCGGTATTGAATGGCCTGGTCTTGATCTCATTCATTCGCGGCCTGCGGGAGCAGGGCCTGCCAATGGCTGCCGCCGTGCGCGAGGGCACGATAACGCGCTTGCGCCCAGTGATGATGACCGCGCTGGTGGCATCGCTGGGATTTTTGCCGATGGCGATCGCGACGGGCACGGGCGCCGAGGTGCAGCGGCCGCTCGCAACCGTCGTCATTGGCGGTATCTTATCCTCGACGCTGCTCACCTTGCTGGTGTTGCCGCTCTTGTACCAGCTGGTGCATCGTGAAACGGATCGGTACGCCGCCTCGAAAAGCGATTAATCCGAGCGTACGATACGCACGCCTACGAATTCATAGCGGCTCCCCGGCGCGTAGCGGAAGCGAAAAGCGGAGCGCAGGAATTGCGCATGATTGACCCAGGCACCACCGCGTACGACGCGGAACGCGCAATCCTCCGATTCCCATACGGAGCCATCTGCAGGAGCATCGTCATAGTCGATATGCCAGCAGTCCTCGGTCCGTTCCCACACGTTGCCGAGCATGTCGTACAGGCCGAAGGGATTGGGTTTTTTAGTCCCCGTCTTGTGTGATTTACCGTCTGCGTTATCCCTGAACCAGGCGTGCTCTGCCAGCCCTGCAGGATTATCTCCAAAATGAAAAATCGATCCGCTGCCGGCCCGAGCCGCATATTCCCATTCGGCTTCAGTCGGCAGTCGATAATTTTTACCCGTTAGTTCGCTAAGTTTATGAGTAAATACCTTTGCTTCTTCCCAGGTGATATTTTCCACAGGCAGATCATCGCCTTTGTTTTCGCTGGGGTTACTGCCCATAATAAAAATCCACTCTTTTTGAGTTACTTCTCGAATACCCATGGAAAATGATTTGATAATCACTTCATGCTGAGGGTATTCCTCAAATTCTCCCGATAATTTCAGCTGCTCTTCGGACAAACCTTCTCTCGATGTCAGTCGTTTTGTACCCATCAAAAATTTGCCTGAGGGAATGTTGATCATCTCCGGACATTGCGCACAGTCCTTGAAAGTTTTTTGGGTCTCGGCTTGGGACACGCTGCTGATGAACAGGGCAGTCAGTAGTGTCGTGTGAAAAAAAAATCGCATATTGGGACATTTCCTTAAGCAGGTCGACGGCCAGCAATCCAGGCGGTGCAAGTCGGAATTTCGTTGGTTCTTGATGGGTTTCCGGGAGGGTGACGGCTGGTCTGAATGTAAATGAATTTCGGGTCAATTGGTGCCGGATTCGCCGATAATTTTGTTGCAGAACGGAAAATTAGTGCATCGCTTGATCGCTTGATCGCTTGTGTATTTGCCAAATCATGGGTTTTAAACATTAAAACAGGCATATTATTTCATGGTGCGATGCACATTTTCCAGCTCATTTTCAGTCTATTTTTGCACTCTTGTAGGGACTGAAATCTGACTGGGCAGTAATAATAAAAACTAATGCAGCTGACTGTATTGCTTTAATTGACTTTTCAAATACACAGGAATAGATTAGCGCCAGCTAGAAGATTTTCCTATCTCTTAGCTGCTTAAACAATAAAGGGGGGACACCAATGAAGAAGGCCCATAAGTCACCGCTCGCCCTTCTGGGAGCGGTAGTAGCAGGAGCGGTCATGTCGGCCACTCCAGCAATCGCTGGCGACGTTACAACCGAGCGTCTGATCAACAGCGAAAAAGAGCCCGGCAACTGGCTCAATCACCACGGCAACCTCGAGGCTCATCGTTATTCCGGCCTCGACCAAATCAACACCAAGAACGTCAAGAACCTGAAAGTGGCATTCACCTATGCAATGGGTGACATGCAGGGCGGCGGCAAGGAAGTCATCCAGTGGCAATACGCCGGCCTGGAAGGCACGCCAACCGCTGAAGACGGTTTCCTGTATTTGACCACTGGCTGGGGTACTGTGACCAAGCTGGACACCCGCGGTGGTGTGCCACGCATGGTCTGGAAGTACAGCCCGAATCCTGACCGTGACTACGCAACGACTGTTGCCTGCTGCGGTATCGATAATCGTGGTGCAGTGTTGGCTGGCAAGATGGTCATCTCCCCCGTCATCGACGGTCGTATCGTCGCTCTGAACAAGACCGATGGTTCGAAGATCTGGGAAGCACAGGTTGCTGATCCAGGCAAAGGTGAAGTTATCACCGGTGCACCGCTGATCGTCAAGGACATGGTCGTTACCGGCATGGCTGGCGCAGAGTACGGCGTTCGCGGCTGGCTCGAAGCTCTTGACCTCAACACGGGCAAGCGTCGCTGGAGAACTTACACGATTCCTGGTCCAGGCGAGCCTGGCCATGAGACGTGGAAAGACAAGCACGGTGCATGGAAAACTGGTGGCGGCACGACCTGGGTAACTGGTTCGTACGATCCCGAGTTGAACATCATCGTCTGGGGTACTGCTAACCCAGGTCCTGACTGGGATAACGCATACCGTCCTGGTGACAACCTGTGGACTGACTCCACTCTGGCGTTCGATGCAGATACTGGCAAGATCAAGTGGGGCTTCCAGCACACGCCAAACGATCCGTATGACTTTGACTCCATCAACGAAAACACTTTCGTTGATACTCAGGTCAATGGGGCCTTCCGTCGTTTGACGATCCACTCTAACCGTAACGGCTATGTATATGCCAACGATCGTAAGACTGGTGAGCCAGTATGGTGCACACAGTTCGTTGACAAGCTGAACTGGTCGGGTGGTCTGGATGCCAAGTGCAAACCAAAGTCATACAATCCTAAGGCCGATGTTCAGACCTACATGAAGGGTACAGCTGCTCAGCGCGGTACAGCGGCCAAAGGCCGTGGTACGGTTGACGGTGTGCTGGAGCCAGGTCACATGGGTGGCAAGAACTGGCCACCAACGACCTACAGCCCACAGACCAACATGTACTACATCCCCACCATCGAGGGCTGCAACAAGGCGTTTGCTGAAGTCACCGTTCCTGGTGAGCACAAGCCACGTCAGTTGTTCCTGGGCGGCGCACCTTACTCCACGTTCGAAGATGCCAACTGCGGCCGTATTTCCGGCTCCATCACAGGTATCGACGTTCGTACCGGTCAGGTGGCCAAGAAAGTCCGCACTGAGCACCCACAGCTGGGTGGTCTGATGACGACTGCAGGCGGTCTGCTGTTCTCGGGTCACGCTGAAGGTGCTGTTGTTGCCTATGACGCGGCTTCCCTGGAAGAGTTGTGGCGCTTCGAAACCGGCTCGGCAATCAATGCCCCACCGATGAGCTTCTCGTCGGATGGCAAGCAGTACGTTGCTATCGAAGTCGGTCTGGGTGGTGCATGGCCGCAGTGGTTTGTAACTGCAACGCCTGAACTCAAAACTCAGGTACCAAGCAACATTCTGTACGTATTCGGCCTGGACAAGTAATCTAGGTTGATTGGTCGGGCTGGTGGAAACACCAGCCCGATTGCTTTAAACAAATTCATACATTCCACGAAACACAGAGGTAAAGGCAATGAAACGTTTGACCGCAAACTTTAAGGTCGTGGCATTCGCGGCTTTCTCAGCTTGGGCACTGATGGCAATCACGCCGGCGGCAATGGCTGAAGATGATGATCGCCCAATCAAGGTACCCCGTGGCGGTGGCAAAGTGGCATTTACGCAGTACTGCACGACCTGCCATATGCCCGATGGACGCGGCGGACAAAATGAGGGTGGTTATGGCGCAGACTTGCGCAAAACACCGCTGGATGTCGAGATGGTGGTACACACGATTACGAATGGACGTGCTGGCCGTGGTATGCCGGCATTCAAGGGTCTCATAGACGAAGAGAATATTCGGCTGGTGGCGGAATTCATCAAGACTGATGCGCCACAGGGTCTGAAGATCAAGTAAGCATCAGGCGATTAAGCCGGACACGTGAATCACCTGCCTGATGGGGCAGGTGATTTTTTTTGTGCCTTTGGTTTTACTTCTTTTGTGCTTCAGCCAGTTGTTCCGGCGTCATTTTCTCTGACAGCTGATTGAGTATCCGGTTGAGATCGAGGCGCGAATACTTCTCGTCATTGGCAATAGCATCCTGCACCCAGCGGTAGGCCTGGACATAGTTTTTGTGCGTGCCTGTAGCAAGTTGCATGTAAATCATTTTCATCATGCGTTTGCCATACTTGTTTTTGCGCTGAACCAGTTCCTGGGCGATCTTGCGAGACTCGCTGAGATCACCGGCTTCCCGGCCCTTATCGTAGGCGTCGCGACCCTTGATGAACAGCGCCATGCTCTCGTTTTCGAAGGCACATTCTTTTTCATCTTCGGATATGCATTTGAACGCTTCTTCGTCTTCAGCGCGAGCCGGCAGATGACCTACAGCGGTGCTCAGAATCAGGCCTGAAACAAGGGCATGCAGGAGGTTTCGGGTGGAGTTTTTCATGGAAATCTCGTCTTGTTATGGTTGCTTGGAGGGCGAATCACGGGCGACGTGTTTCCACGCCGCCGCTTACGGTCAGTTGCCTTTCAGATCGGCAGCCAGCTTGCCGGCCTTGGCCGGGTCAAGGTAATAAACCACCGAATCGAAGCGGCCGCTGGTACCCATTTCGTAGATGCCGACGGCATCAATGCGCACGGAGTCGCCGCTCTTTCGGTGGGTGAGGTCCCAGGTAAAAACCACGGCAGCGGAGCGGCCACCGACAATCATTTTTTTCACATCAAAGCGTGCCTTGAAGGTTTTGTACTCACCGTTCATATAATCGGAAAAATCTTTTTTTCCGGATTGGCTGGAGAACGGCGTAGTGCGGTTGACGTTATCAGAAAAATATTTGATCCAGGCGGCCGGATCATTATTCTCCATCGACTGGTTGTATTCCTCCATGGCCTGCCGGATAATCGACTCGACTTGCATTTCAACGGCGCCGGCAGCAAATGCCGCACTGGAGAAAATGCTGCCGAAAACAAGAATAATGCCCGCAAAGCTGCGGCGAATAGTACGGGTGGCGCTGATCATGAAACCTTTCTCCTTCGTAGATTTTTGTTTTTTGCTGAAATCGCGATGGCCTGACTGGAAAATCGGGTTGCCGAAAAAGGCATCCGACTTTTGATAAGCCGCAGTTTTTTTGTCGGTCTATTGTGCTGGCCGTCGGTGACGTAAAGTACCATTTTTGAAAGCGGTTGCCCATTAAATTTCGTTTAAGCTCCGGCTATATCGCAGAGTGAATTCTCGGGATTTTTGGGCGGTGTGGCATTACCCGTAAACCATCCTGATCAGGGGTGCCGATGATGGTTTTTGTTAATTACTAATTAAAAAATACGTATGAAAAACCCAGTTTGGCTGGAAGTCGCCCTGAATGGCCCCTGGTCGCGTGAGCGGCAACCGGCAATTCCTGTACATGCTGACGAGATCGTCGAAGATGCCATCGCTTGTGCGGCCGAGGGTGCCTCCATTGTTCATTTTCATCCCTATGATCCTGCTACGGGGCGCCAGCGCGATGATTATGAAATTTACGCACCCATCATTGAGCGTATCCGGGCCAAAGCCGATGTGATCTGCTATGGCACCTTGCCCTTCGCCGGCGATGTCGATGCCAAGGACGCACTTACCCCTGAAAAACGCTATGCCGCGGTCGAAAAGCTGGCCAGTGCCGGCCTGATCGAATGGTCAGTGGTTGATCCCGGCTCGACCAACATCAGTACAAGAAAAGATGTCGCCAGTGGTAAACAGGGTTTCGTTTATGCGAACCCAGAAAGTCACATACGGCATGGTCTTGATCTCTGCCATCGTCACAAGTTGACACCGTCCTATGCGATTTACGAGCCGGGCTTTATGCGTTTGGGCGCGGCTTTGCGTCGCACGGTGCGTGGCATGTCGCCACCGGTCTATCGGCTGATGTTTTCGGATAATTTCACCTTTGGTTTTCCGCCCGAAGAATGGGCAGTGGAAGCCTACGTTCGCCTGCTTGGTATCGAGGAGCCGGACGCCCAATGGATGGTGGCAGGGCTGGGTGTACAAATCGATCCGCTGGTTGATTTTGTGGTGACCCATGGCGGTCATATTCGCGTGGGTCTGGAAGATGCGCCCTTAGGCCATGCGGTCTCGAACGTGGAACAGGTGCGCGCGGCGAGAGCGCGTATCGAACGCAATGGTGGTACAGTAGCCACTGCTGCGCAAGTTCGTGAACGCCTGTATGCCTGATTATCTTAACGTCTTAATGTCTTGATGTCGCCATGCGCCAGTTTATGAAACAGTCACGCCGTTATTTGCTACTGCTCACGCTGGTTGCGACCACGGTGATAGTGCTGGCGACTGCGAACAATGCCATGTCCGAGAGTGAATCGGATGGGTGTTTTTGGAATGCGGCCACCAAGCAATGTACTCCCGATGAGCAGATATTCCTTCAGCCCGTTGCCGAGTTGAGTCCTACGGATACCGTGCTGTATGAGGAAGGTTTGAAACAGTTCAAAGCGTCGTGGAGCATTTTTCCGCTCATTGACGGCGAGTGGGGATTAGGTCCGACCTTCCATGCCAGCGCGTGTATTGGATGCCACGTCAATGGCGGTCGCGGCAAGACCGTGGACGATGCCAGCAAGACCAGTTTTCAGCAGCTCGTGAGATTGTCATTGCCCGACACCGACGCTTCGGGTGAGCCCGTACCTCATCCGGTGTACGGGAATCAACTGCAGGTGTTTGGTATTTACGGTGAGTCTCTGTCCAATCCCGTGGTCGGCGAGGCGGATCTTCGTATTGATTGGGAGCCGCAAAAGACCACGCTGGCAGACGGTACCGAAGTTGAGTTGCGCCGTCCGCAAAATCGCATCACGAAGCTGGCCTTTGGTCCTCTGGGTGAAAAAACGCTTATTTCATTGCGTAACACGCCTGTGGTGTACGGGATGGGTTATCTCGATGCGGTACCCGAAGCCGATATTCTGGCGCTTGCGGCCGCGCAAAAATCGCTTGGGCTCAATGGCCGCCCGAATTACGTGAAAGATGATGCAACGGGCAAACAGGTGCTCGGACGTTTTGGCTGGAAGGCGAATCAACCTACGCTCAAGCAGCAGGTGGCTGCTGCCCATATGGGTGATATGGGGATTACCTCGACCTTGTACCAGGAGCAAAATTGTCCCAAGGTACAGGTGCAATGCCAGAATGCGCATACGACGGGTAAACATGAACTGACAGATCAGGCGTGGAACGCAGTGACCTTCTTTTTGGCCGGCGTGGAAGTGCCCAAGCGCCCGCCGCCTGACAGTGATAAATACATTCAGGGCGAAAAATTGTTTCGCAGCGCTGGTTGTACGGGATGTCATGTGCCCGAACTGAAAACCGGCAAATTCCCTATGCTCACGGCAATCGAGAACAAGCAGTTTTATCCGTACACCGATTTGCTGCTGCACGACATGGGTAACGATCTGGCAGACAACCGGCCTGACTTCAAGGCCGGTGGACGCGACTGGCGTACGGCACCCTTGTGGGGCTTGGGCTTGTCTCGAAGGGTCAATGGCAGCCTGGACCTGCTGCATGATGGCCGCGCGCGCAGTGTGCTCGAAGCTATTTTGTGGCACGGCGGTGAAGCAAAAAAAGCGCGCGATCAGTTCGCCAATATGAAAAAAGAGGATCGCGAGGCGCTCATCAGCTTCGTGCACGCACTCTGATTGCTGAGTGATGCAGGTACACGCACATTCAAGGGCTTCTGTGATGTCTCGGCGCTTCGCTACGTCTTATTGCGATGTTTCTAAAGCGGGCGGTTCTTCAACCGGTTTTACTGGTACCTGCGGTGTTTCAACTTTAGAGCGAACGTAGGATTTGGTTTGCAGCGAGCTGGCCGTTCTTCTGCCGAGTTCCGTCAAAACAAATGTACCCGCCAGAGGGCGCACATAGCCCGTCTTGATCAGATTGTCGATTTGTTTCTGGCGCTTGCTGAAATCAGTAACCGCCGATTCGGTTTCGATCATGTGAACGATGAGTTCAATATCTTCGATCGATAGCACATGCATGGTTGTCTCCATTGTGTCGTGAACCGCGAGGCACATCGGCCACCTGCTTGGGCAGCCGCTATCCCTTTGATTTGCTGGGATATGTGTGATTATAGACCTCAAAATTTGCTGTGCGCGGAAGAAAATAATGGTGTCAATTTTTTAATAATTCTACGGCTTGATGTTATCCGTTTCGCATTAACATAATTTTTTGATAATGATTGATGCGCCGTAACCAAACCGGGTATTCGTGAATATCGAAGCGACGACTGCGTCGAATTTTTTATACTGCGTCATCCCGCTCGATGCATAGGCATCAAACAGCACATCTTTGGAGGCAAAATGAAACCTGGCAGCGTCAAGCGCATCGGCATGGTCCAGCGCAAAAAAAGCATGAGTCGTGAACAATTCGAGACCCACTGGCTGACCGTGCATGCGGAGCTGTGCAAGAAATTGCCTGGTATGCAGCGTTACTCGGTCAATTTGGTTGCTGCCGGCGATATCGAAAAATTCGGTTTCGACGGTTTTTCCGAATTATGGTTCGAGTCCAAGGAGGCGCTCGACGCTGCATTGCAAAGCCCGGAAGGCAAAACACTGCTTGCTGATCTACCCAATTTTGTTGAGCACATTCAGCCTATTCTGGTTGAGGAATATCCGATGCTGTGAGGCTTTCCGCCTACCGAATCGAGGGCTGTATTTACGCTTGCCAGACACCAAAGCCGGCTTCACGCAGGCGTATGCCCAGATCCACTTCCATATAGCGCGCATCTTCATAGGGCATGGGGTTGTGCACTTCATAGAGATCGGGCAGTAGATGCAGACCGTAGGTCTGCACGAATTTGTTGGCCTGTATGCCGGCCTTGTGCCGGTCAAAGCGCAGATCCGGATCCAGTCCTGTCATGCCCACATAGACGCAGGGCTTGCCAGGCTGGTAGTCGGGGTTGGCTTTCTTGAATTTTCCTTCGTAGAGCACATCTTTCGACAGCTCGATCACATAAACGTAATGCTTAGCCGTGATGGCCATTCAATCCCACGCGTACATGACATTGATGCGTGCGACGTACTTCGACACATCGCCAAAGACGCGGCAACCTTCATGCAGCACGCTCTGTGGACCAAAGCCATGGCGGAAAAATAGCGCCGAACCTTTGCGCGGCGTGACATCCACCCAGCCGCGATCCGGCCTATACAGGCGCGTGCTGCCACCCTCGATGCCATCCTCGGGCCCGTTCAGGTACAGCAGCATCGACATGCACGAACGCAGCCCAGACCATTCGACCATGCGCCGACGATCGGTACTCAGGCCGTAACCGGGCCAGTCGCCATCGGTGTGCATGTTGAATACGTCATTGGCATCGTAACGGTACATATTGATGCGGCGACTGAGCGCAGTAGAGAGTGTTCCGCCGTCGATGGTGGCAGGCAGCAAATGCGCAATGCGGTCGAAGACGGGTCCCAGCAAAGATTCTTCAGCAAGCCAATGCACCGCTTTGTTCATGCGCATGCCCGGTGGTGTAGAAATGCCCGGGGCTTCGTCGCGATAGCCAAAGCGCTCGCTGGCTTCGATGATGTTGTCTGCTTCGGCCGGCGTAATAACGTCATCGATCATGAAGGCAAGCAGTCCACCCAATTCGATATCGGTGCGCTGTGTTGAAAGCGAAGGTTCGTGCGAAAGGATCAGCGGTGCTGCCGGTGTCTCGAAGGCGAAGATCGGCGTCATTGGAATGACGCCACCCATCGGCAGTGAGCCTGGCATGTGAGCTGCCTCGAAATATGCTGGCCAGACTCTGGCTTCAGCGATAGTTGTATCAGACTGCATGCAAATTTCCTGTTCTAAAGCGAATTACCACTCACCCACATTGGGCATGGACGTCCAAGGCTCGGCCGGCGCGAGTGGGGCACCGCGCTGCAAAAGCTCAATGGAGATGTTGTCGGGTGAGCGAACGAAGGCCATGCGACCATCTCGTGGTGGCCGCAGAATCGTTACCCCATGCGCTTGCAGTCGCTCGCAGGCAGCGTAAATATCTTCTACCGCATAGGCCAAGTGGCCAAAGTTGCGGCTGCCACCCAAATCTTCGGGATCCCAGTTGTGGGTGAGTTCGACTTGCGCGTCATGGTCGCCCGGGGCGGCCAAATAGATCAGGGTGAATCGACCGGCAGGGATATCAAACTGGCGTACCAACTCCAGTCCGAGCGCATCGCGATAAAAGTGCAGGGAGGCGTCAACGTCGCTAACGCGGACCATCGTGTGAAGATATTTCATGGCGTGAGGATAAGCTCAAAAA
>JBIIEY010000258.1:0-3646 GCA_044237595.1 Burkholderiaceae bacterium
GTTTGTTTCCACCAGATCGGTCCCGTGCTTGCATACAGGTAGACCTGAACTCGGGATGATTTTCCGCAGGCTTTCAGGATACGGCGCTCATCGGGCTGTCCGACCTCTATCCATTGTTCAATGGCGCCCGTCAGATCTTTTTGCCAGAGATCGGGTTCATCGGTGTCGGAAATGCCTTTGCCGAACTCCAGCGATGCATGCGCATTCAATGCAAAGACCAGTATCCGAATCATCATCCGTTGCAGGGTCTCTGACGGGTGGCAGGCAATACTGAGCTGATGATCAGCATAGTAGTGGCTGTCCATGTTGGCGATCTGCAGACTTGCTTTGTAGATGGTGGATTTCAGGGCCATGAGGATGCGGATTTAAAATAGACTGAAGGGCTACAAGGCGGAAAAGACAGCACGGAAGCCATACGAGGCGCACTTTGCTGGCGGGAGCCGATCATAGCACTCGGAACGCACCGGATTGGGCCCGCAGCCATCACGAAGCATTACCCTGGTTGGCTTCTTGAGTGCACTCGCCTGAGGGTCATCAGGTCTCTCGCGTATACAATGGCGCCTCAATTTTTGAGAAATCATGATCGAACACAATCACGAATGGGATGCGGGCGAGTTGGGCTGTGGCGAACTGGTGCTGGGTGTTCGCAAGCGATTACGCGCCCATCCAGGTCAGGTTCTCAGGCTGATTGCGCTCGATACCGGCGCCGCGGTTGACTTGCAAGCCTTCTGCAATATGACAGGGGACGTTTTGGTCGCCGTGGAGCCGATCACCAAGACTTACTGGTTACGCGGCAGAGAGAAATAGTTTTTTTGACGATTCAATCCCAGAGGAGCACATCATGGCGGGCAAATTCTGTATCAACCTCACCTGCAGCACCGATAACACCGATCGTGCCACGGTCGCTTTTGTGGTGGCCAACGCAGCGGTCGCTTCTGACAAGGACACACTGGTTTTCCTGTCTATTGAGGCAGTGCGTCTATCGCAAAAGGGCGTTGCCGAAACCATTCACGAAGAAGGTTTCGCGCCGCTAAAAGACTTGATGAACAGCTTTATTGAAGCGGGAGGAAAGGTTTTTGTCTGCTCACCCTGCTTCAAGAAGCGCAAGCTTGATGAAGACAACCTGATTGATGGGGCTCTGATTGTGGGTGGCGCCAAGCTGGTCGAATTCATGGCCGATGGCTGCCCCAGCCTGAGTTATTAATAAGCTGAGCCTGTCTCGTCAGGGTGCCGGACGCACCGTAGCGCTTTGCGCTGGACCTGACGAAACAGCCGCTCAGTTTTCAAAGTCCTTCGCATGCAAGCAATTCAAACCCATCTTCATCAACCCGACATCAGTTTTGATGGCGGTGATCTCGATTGCGGCAATGGCTTGCTGCTATTGATTCGCAAGCACATTGATCCTCTGCCCAGAGGTGGTTTACTGGAGATACGCTCGTCCGAGATTTCGGTCGAGGAGGATCTGCCCGCATGGTGCCGCCTGACGGGTAATGAACTCCTCTCCTGGACTAAGCAAGACCGACAGCGCAGCTTTCTAGTCGTCAGAGGTAAATTCTCCGAACGTATAAGTGCGCCGGCCGCGGCATCCGTATCGAGCGCATCAGCCGCCGCATTGGCGAACGCGCCGGTCAAGGTGGTTATCCCCACGCACTTACCCTCGCCAAGCGCCTCACCGGCGATTGCACCCTTGTCGGTGATGGGCATAGGCAGTTGGCCGCGTCCGCGCTGGATGCTGCAAGCCATGCATGATCACATGGAGGGGCGTCTTGAGGATGCTGCCTTTCAGGCGACCGCTGATGATGCGGTCAGGCTTTCCGTTGCAGCACAATTGCGCGCCGGCGTGGATGTGGTGACGGATGGCGAGCAGCGTCGCGACAGCTATGCCAGTTTTGTGGGCGGCATTCTCGACAACTGCCAACTGATTCCGCTGACCGATCTGCTGCCGCTGGTCGATGATCCGGAAGAATTCGCGCGCGAACTGCGGGCACTAGATGTGCCAGCGGCTGAAGTCAGACATCCGGCTGTGTTCGGTCCTCTGGGTCGCAGCAAGCCCTTGGCAGTGCATGAAATGGATTTTGTCAGAATGCTGACCGACAAGCCGGTCAAGGTAGCGCTTCCCGGGCCGTATCTGCTGACACGGACGATGTGGCTGGAATGTATTTCTGATCGCGCTTACCAAGACCGCGAAGCGCTGGCAAGCGATGTGGTTCGCGTGCTGCGTGAAGAGCTTGCCTATCTTCTGGCTGCAGGTGTTGCGCTGGTTCAGTTCGACGAGCCTGTGCTGTCCGAAGTGGTTTTCTCAGGTTCAGTTTCCAAGCGCAGCTTCATGTGCGGTGCGCTGTCGGAAAAAAATGAGATACCGGCTGAACTGAGTTTTGCGCAAGAGCTGATCAACGCCGTGGTCGCAGGTTTTCCGCGCGAGCGCCTTGCCGTACATATGTGCCGCGGCAACTGGACGCCTGACGAAGGTGCTGCGTTGTCAGGGGATTACACACCACTGATCGACACACTCTCCGGTCTTGAGGTGGGTAGCTTGCTGCTGGAATTGTGTACGCCACGCGCGGGCGAGATGGAAATTTTACGTGCCATCCCGGACCATGTGCGTATCGGTGTGGGTATCTGTAACCAGAAGCACGCGCACATCGAAAGTCTGGACGAGGTATTGAGCAAGGGCGAACGCGCCATTCAGCTCTTTGGCAAGGAGCGAGTGCTGTTTACACCTGACTGCGGGTTTGCGACCTTTGCCGACAATCCGCTTGCGTCTGAAAAAATCGCAGAGCAAAAGCTCAGCGTCATCGCCGCTGCCAGTCATATTCTCCGGCAGCGGCACGGGATATCTTCCTAGTCCGGACTATAGCTTGGCTCGTCCAGTCTGTGGCGCCGTCATTGGTGCCACATACGACATAGCTATCGAGTCCTTGTTTCCGACGTATTTCATCCGACTGGCCTCATCGGCCGTATAGACTTTATCTTTGATGACTGCCTTGCCATCCAGGCTCAGTCCTTGTAAGGCTCGTGTTTCATCTGTGAATTTGAAAGACCTTACGCCATCTTTTAGGGGGATACCGGTGTCTCCATTCTTGATCGTTGCTCTTGATACTTGCAATGAGATCTTGCCATTGATGTCTGCAGGTCCTGAGCTGACCCACTTTGTACCAATTTGAATGAAGATCGCGACGGCATTATTCTCGTCTTTGCATGCTTCCTCCAGGGACTGTCCGTTGTTTTTTTTATCAAGGAACTTTGTAAACGCATCGGCAGGTATACCCAGCAAAGGTTTAATTTTCAGAAAGACGTTCGGCAGAGTTGGCTCCCAATTAACGTGCGTACCGTTTAATTTATTCCAGGTTTTATAGAAGACATTGAAGCAAGTCTCAGGTCTGATGGCAGGTTCGGCACCATTGCCCTTTGCTGGTTTCCATTGATGTGTGGCGCCGTAGGGAGTGAAGTGTCCGATTTTCATAAAAGCTTGGGTATATGGACGCAAAACTTCCGGATGTGGGACTGGAAATACATTGACAGACGGCAGGCCAAATAGCTTCATGCCTTCGATAACAGGTGCGATTTGGCCGGGATAAGAATCATGTGTGTCAAAAGTATCAAAAATCTTTCCGGTATACGCATTCCTTTTGAGTTCTGGTTGGGG
>JBIIEY010000259.1:0-3637 GCA_044237595.1 Burkholderiaceae bacterium
CGGGGATTTATACGCTACGTGAATTGTAAATATGAAAACTAAAAGGGCTGACGCAAGATTCTGGCAAACGTGGATAATGCTGGTGTTGAGTGCATTGCTTCGTGTGACTCGACTTTCGGTAGATTATTTTCCGTCGTCAGTTTTAAAATGACCGTTTATCTTTGCACACCTATCAGGCCATGCTGGACAGCGATTATTCAATTCCCATTATCATTTCTGTCGTTACGGCGCTGTTGATTGGCGGGCTGTATTTGTTCGCGACCCTCTTTCGGGATGGTGAGGACGAATAAGCAGCAGCCAGGCGATGCAGCACGCTATGACTTCACACACGCTCAATTCTCAGGATTTTCATGAACCACACTCGTTTGCTCTGCGCGTTAGTTGCCACTGCTGGCTTTGTCAGTCTCGCTGTCGCTGAAACACCAAAAACTGAAACTCTGCCCTCCGGTGTTGTTATCGAGCACTTGAAAGAGGGCACAGGTCCTATGCCAACCGTCAATGACACCGTAGTCGCGCATTACCGTGGCACGCTTGCCGATGGCAAGGAATTTGACAGCAGCTACAAGCGTGGGGAACCCGCCGCATTTCCATTGACACGCGTTGTTCCTTGCTGGACTCAGGGTATGCAGAAAATCCGCGTTGGTGGCAAAGCCAAGCTAACTTGTCCATCCGCGACTGCTTATGGCGATCGTGGTTATCCCGGCGTGATTCCGGGTGGTGCGGTGCTGACTTTCGAAGTGGAGCTGGTGAGCATCAAAAAATAGCGGCAAGCTTTCCAGGCTGGCGTCAGAGCTTGCAAACGCGCGTGACCAGATCGTGATAAGCCGACCCAGTCGTTGCGGTATGCCATTCCGTGTCGGGTCGGCCGTCATCGGTCATACCCAATTCCAGCAAATTGCCGGCCCAGACCAACGCGGGTAACAGGAGCATAGCCCCGGCAAGCGTCGATTTCATGCGCGTACGTCCACGGTGCCGCCGGTGATGAACGAACTCGCGTCGACAGGACGCTCGGGTGGTGCTTTGCGGGGTTCGTAGAGCGGGGGATAGAGCGCTTGAGTCCGTTGCTGTTCAATTAACTGATTTTGTTCTGCTCTCAAGCGTTCGGTTGTGGCCAGGCCGTCATTGGAGCGCTCGGTTTTGATGAAATCGCGCCGAGGCAGCGCCTTGCTGCTGTCCTGATTGTTGATCTTGGTTGTGCCCTGCTGAAGCTCTCGCACACGCTGTTTATCATCGGGGCGCGGCAAATCCTTGTAGGCCACCGCATGATCCAGGTCTTTTTTGTACGTGGTCAGGCTGCGATCCCGGTTTTGATACATATCCGAGGAAGTATCGATTCTTGGCATAGGATTCGAGGGCTGATTCTGAGAACGTCGATGAGAGATCATACGACATAAATCAGCGCGTCCCTTTTGTGATGTCGGAGCCCGCGGTCGGTTATCCTCTAGTCTGTACCGCCGGTTAATGAGGCATGCCCGTACCTCCCCCTTCATGATCCCGCTCAGATTATCTTTCGCTCCTCGCCTGCTGGGAAAAGTCTTGCTAGCCTTGCTCGCGCTCATCGTGCTGCTGGCAAGCGTCGTCGCCTATGTAGCGCTGGCGGGTATTGCAATCGATGGCAGCCTGTATCGCAAACCTCTGGCAAGCATGCTCTCGGAGCAGCTGGGTCGCGCCGTGCATCTCGATGGCGCATTGGATCTGCAGATCAGTCTGAAACCGGCACTTCGTGTTCGCGACGTTCGTATCGCGCAGCCTGAAAATTTTGGTTCGTCCGACTTTGTTCGTGTCGGTGAGCTGCAGGTTCGCCTCGACCTTTGGCCTTTGGTTAACAGGCAGTTCAAGGCCGATGCCCTGTTCGCCAGCGGTGTGAGCATCCATCTGAAGCAGCGGGCCGACGGCACGAATAACTGGACTTTCCCGAACCTTGCCGAGGCGCCTGGAAATTCCCCATCCAAGTCTTCCGACCAGGATGTGCTGCCGGAGCAGATCTCGGGTATCGATATCCGCAAGATCGAGTTACGCGACCTGAACGTGGAATTTCGCGGCGTGAACGACAAGCCAGTCTTTTTTACATTGGATAAATTCGACGCCAGCGTGCCCGTTGACGGACCCTTGCACGCAACCGCCGAGGGCAGTGTCGACAAGACCATGCCGTATGCGATCAAGATCGACGGCGGGCGCCTGAGTGATCTGGTGCGGGGCAAGTCAGCCTGGCCGGTCTCTATGCGGCTTGATTTCGCGGGCGGTCTGATGATGGTGAATGGTTCATTGTCACAAGCCGACACGCAGCTGCGCTTCGGTCTGGGTACACCTGATTTAGGCAAGTTCGGACGCATCATCGGTGTGGATTTGCCGAATGCAGGCAATGCCGGTATCGCGGGAGCACTGCAAATAAGTCCGGGTCAGGTGCATATCCGTCAGCTTTCGGGTGCGCTTGGCAAGTCGGTCATGACGGGAGACTTATCCGTCGATACACGTCAAGAGCGTACGCGCTTGTCCGGCGCACTGACGTTGCCTGTGCTTGATCTGCGGCCTTTTCTCGGGCAGGACACAGAAGAGGAACCGCCGACGGATTTTCGCGCGCTCTATCTGAGCCTGTCCAAAGCGCGTCTCGATCTGCAACAGCTCAATCAATACGATGCCGATCTCAGTCTCAGCGTCGACAAATGGCTCAGCTTGCCAGGTGATATACGCAATGCCTCACTCAAGCTCAGGCTCGATGCGGGCAGCCTGAGCGTGCCCGTTCAAGCGACCATCGCTTCCGTGCCTTTGAAGGGCGAGATCAACGTTGATGCTGCGCGCGCCGTGCCCACTTTTCGCATCAGTCTTGGTGCCGAAAATGCAGGGGTGGGTAGTCTGGCACAGCTGCTCACAGGACTGCCGGGGATCGAGGGGCGGCTGGGGCGCATGACGATCAGCTTGTCTTCCGAGGGAAATAACGGGCAAGTACTCATGAAAAAACTGGCGTCGTACGTTGAGTTGAATAACAGCCGCCTGAGCTACGGTAACGTCAATGGTGGCAAGCCTGTCAGTTTTTCCGTCGACAAAATGCGAGTGGAGCTGCCCTCTGAAAGCACGTTGCGTGGCAGCTTCAAGGGACAGTTGTTGGGCAAGCCGCTCGAGGCAAAGCTCACCGGTAATGATCTGATCAGCATCGTCAAATCAGGTAGTTCCCCGATCGAATTCATCGTGCAGTCCGGACGCGTGTCAGCGCGTGTTGCGGGCGTGCTTGATGCCAGCCAGGGTAAGGCACAGCTGCAATTCAGTCTGGGAGCATCACACGCCGGCGATGTTGCGGCCTGGCTGGGCTTGTCACCGCAGGCGCGTGCACCGCTTGCGCTGGCGGGCCAGCTGAACATGACTGAGGACCAGTGGAAGCTTAGCAACCTGGTGTTTCAGCTTGGTCAAAGCGGTGTGTATGCCGAACTGTCGCGCGGTCGGTATAACGGCAGGCCTCTGCTAACGGGTCGCATAGAGGCCACCAGTATTCATGTCGCCGAACTGGAATCCATCATTTCAGGCAATGCGACAGCGAAACCGAATTCTGTACCTAAGTCTTCCGCGACGCTCGACATCCCACTCTTGCCGCGGCGATTGGTATTTGATGATGCTGATCTGCGTCTCAGGGCGCAGGGCATAC
>JBIIEY010000260.1:0-3629 GCA_044237595.1 Burkholderiaceae bacterium
CGAGGCAGGCGAAATGCTGTCCTACGAAGATGTGCAGGAAATTCTTCGCATACCGCTGCTAGGCATCATCCCGGAATCGGAATCCGTGCTGCACGCCTCCAATCAGGGCAATCCTGCGATCCATATTGCCGGCAGCGAAGTTTCCGACGCCTACAAAGATGTCGTTGCACGCTTTCTCGGTGAAGAACGGCCACTGCGATTTGCAGATTATGAAAAGCCGGGAATTTTGTCTCGTCTTTTTGGAGGCAAGTGATCATGTCACTACTCTCCTTCTTTTTCAAAGACGAAAAAAAATCCTCGGCGACTTCTGCCCGGGAACGTCTGCAAATCATCATCGCGCACGAACACAACCTCAACAGTGGCCCCGAGTTTTTGCCAGCACTACACCGGGAACTGATCGGCGTCATTTCAAAATATGTGAACATCAATCCGGAAGACGTGAAGATTTCACTGGATCGACAAGGCAACCTCGAGGTGCTGGATGTGAACGTCGTATTGCCGGATGCCCGCACCGCGCGCTAAACCCCGCACTTCTCCACTGCTGCATGGCGTCGATTTCACATCGGCGCCGCGCCGCAGCAAAGGTATCACGATCGCTTCAGGCCACCTTGTCGGCGACAGCTTTACGCTGAGCGACCTGACGACGCTGCATGATTTCGATAGTTTTTCAGATTGGCTTCAACAACCCGGCCCCTGGCTCGCGGGATTTGATTTCCCGTTTTCTTTTCCACGCGAGCTGATCATACAGCTGGGCTGGCCCACCGATTGGGCTGTGCTCATTCGCCATGTCGCCACACGCACCCGCAGTGAATTGCGAGATACCTTCAAAGCGGTATGCGATGCACGGCCGGTCGGCAGCAAGTTCATCCACCGTGCTACCGATCTGATTTCCGGCTCTTCGTCATCAATGAAATGGGTCAATCCACCCGTCGCTTACATGCTGCATGCGGGTGCACCCATGCTGCTGAAAGCTGGCGTGTCGATTCCCTTTATGCACGACGCCGATCCGGATCGGATTGCATTCGAAGCCTACCCCGGCATGGTAGCCCGGGCGATAACCCGCGCATCCTACAAAAACGATGCGCGTGCAATGCAGACACCGGAACGTCGGGCAGCACGACTTGCCATTATCAAAGCGCTCGAGCAAGGTGATTATCCGCAGGGGGTCACGCTGGATGCAGGAAAACATCGTCGCGCTCTACTCGATGATGGCAGTGGCGATTTACTTGATGCTGTGTTGTGCGCTCTGCTCGCAGCATGGGGATGGCAGCGCCGCGATACCGGCTACGGCCTGCCGCCCCATGATGCCCTGGAAGGATGGATCGTCGGCGCCTGAGAACGCCTTGTGTGATCTCGCGATCAGGCCGTCTTGCGCTGCGCTGCAAACGCCGAGTACCACTGCAGACATCCGGGATTGCTCATCGCATCCGGATTCGCCACTTTTTCCAGCGGCATACCCAACAGCAGTTTTTTGATTGGCAGCTCCATCTTCTTGCCTGTCAGCGTGCGCGGAATTTCGGCAACGGCATAGATATCGTTAGGCACATGCCGGCCCGACAGCTGGACGCGAATTTTTTCGCGTATGCGCTGATCCAGCGCCTCATCGAACACCACACCTTCACGCAAGACCACAAACAATGGCATCCATGATTCGCGGCCGAGATATTCCAGATCCACGACCATGCTGTCGAGTACCTCGGGAAGATCTTCGACTACGCGGTAAATTTCCGCCGTTCCCATGCGAATGCCATGACGATTAATGGTCGCATCAGAACGCCCATAGATCACCGCACCGCCACGCGGCGTAATGCGTATCCAATCGCCATGACGCCACAGGCCGGGGTAATGCTCGAAGTAACTCTCGAGATAGCGCTTGTCGCCCGCATCATTCCAAAAATACAGCGGCATTGACGGCATGGGCTCGGTCACCACCAGTTCGCCAACAGCATCGGTCATGGATTGTCCATGATCATCAAACGCATGAACGGCCACACCCAGTGTGCGGCATTGCATCTCGCCCGCATACAGCGGCAAGATCGGACAAGAACCCACAAAGGCAGCAGCGATATCCGTGCCGCCACTAATAGAGGCCAGCATGATGTCTTGCTTCACATGCTGATAAACCCATTGATAAGCTTCGGTGACCAGCGGCGAGCCCGTCGCGCCCACGGTCTTCAAGTGAGAAAGATTGAATTGCTTGCCCGGCTCGATACCGGATTTCATGCAGTTGGAAAAATAAGCTGCGCCAATGCCAAAGAAAGTCAGCTGCATCTCTTCCGCAAAACGCCACAGTCGGCTCATGTCGGGATAACCCGGATTGCCGTCATAGAGACAAATGGTCGACCCGACCATCCAGCCGGTGACCTGCGAATTCCACATGATCCAGCCGGTCGTAGAGAACCACAAGAAGCGATCATTCTCACCCAGATCAAGATGCAAGGCATGCGCTTTCAGTGTCTCGATCAGCGTACCGCCATGGCCATGCACGATAGGCTTGGGCATGCCGGTGGTACCCGATGAATACACAATCCACAGCGGATGATTGAAGGGCAGCTGCTCGAATTGCATCTCGCCTTGTGTGGGATGTGCAAGCAGCGTATTCCAAGTGGTCACACCGGGCAGTGTGGATGCCGGATTCAGATACGGGAACAGAATGGTGTGCTCCAGCGTCTTGAGCTCGGTGCGCATGGTCTCCACTACTTCCATGCGATTGAAATCCTTACCGCCATAGCGATAACCGTCGACGGCGATCAAAACCTTGGGATCAATCTGACGGAAGCGATCCAGCACGCTGGCACTGCCCATGTCGGGCGAGCATGATGACCAGACCGCACCAATGCTGGCGCACGCGTAAAAAGCGATCGCCGCTTCGGGCGTATTGGGCAGATAAGCCACCACTCGATCGCCCGGTACCACACCCATGCCGCGCAGGGCCTGCGCAACCGCCGTGATCTGCTCGCGCACCTGACGCCAGCTGAGCGTCACACGTTCGCGAACCTCGGATTCGGCGACCACAGCGACTTTATCCGCGCTGGCGCCTTCGGTATTAAAGCGGAACAGCTGCTCGGCGAAATTCAGACGGCTACCGGTAAACCACTCGGCGCCCGGCATCGCATGGGTGGACAAAATCTCCTGATACCGTGTCGAGCTCTTGATATCAAAGTAGATCCAGACCAGAGACCAGAAGCGTTCGAGATCATCGACCGACCACGCCCACAGCGCCTCATAATCGGGAAAATACAAGCCATGCTCACTGCCCAGCCATTGCATGAAGTGGGTCAGCCGGCTGCTCGCGACGCGCTCGGCGCTAGGTGTCCACAAAAGCGGGTGGTCGTCCGCCATACCTGTCTCCCGGTTGTTTTTGTTAATAGCTTGCGCATGATAATGCAAACCAACCACAGGGAGAACCGAATGACGGACGAACCGGCCTGAACGTCAGTGAACCTGATGTTTGAGCTGGGAGAGCTCCTGATGTGCTTTTATGACGGCATCCTTGACCTTCTGATCAACATTGCTTGCACCCTCGCATGCTGTCTTGGCCTGATCGCCCAGTTGTTCCAACTCATCGACGCATTGACGTATCAAAGCTTCATCCGAAGATTGCTGCAATGTTTTAGCGGCCTGATCGG
>JBIIEY010000261.1:0-3627 GCA_044237595.1 Burkholderiaceae bacterium
CAGAGAGCGCTGCGTCTGGGCTCCCCACCAATGCACTGCATCCACCTCAATCGCGCCGAAGCTATCCCATTCGGTGCGCGTAGTACCTTTAGATAGCGCTGATGCAGAAGTAGTCAAATCGGCATCCTTGGGAAAAATTCCTCGTTTAGGGATGTAGCTGTACCCGAATACGCAAAGCACTGGGAACTGCCTGCCCTTCCCATTGACCGGGCATGAAACGCATGACCTGAAAATGCCGCCGGAGTTCCTGAACCATCGAAGCGCTCAATGTCGGCAAAGATTCCAGCAGCACCTGATCCACATCGCCATAGGTATTGATCAGCAAAAGCAAGTCGACGAATTGTGGCTCAACACCCTGCAAGGACGCAGGTAATTCAGGATGAATATCCACCAGAACGATAGGACGCTGCGTGAGCATCGAGGCCGGCATGTAGGCGGCGCCCGGTACATCATCGTAGTTAGCGACGAATGGAGCGTGAGACTCAACGGGAAGTGGCGGATTGTCTGCCTCTTTTATGTCGAGGACCGAGTCGATCTCTGTGCTGAGCGCTTCGGTGGCGAGCGAGTCAATGCGACTATCCGGGAGAAGTATTTTGAGGGTGGCAGGATCATCAGCGCCACCACGAAAACCAACAAAAGAGTGCTGTCCCATCATCAATGGCCGGAATACCAGCACACTGATCGTCACCGACACCAGAAGCGCGCCCAGGCGCTCTACTGTTCGTCGAGTTCCTGCCACGAGACACGGCGGGCGGTCGGTGCACTACTGCCAGAGGCAGCGCCAGTGACGACGCTGATACGACCAGCGTCATCCGTAATCAGGGACATCGTGCGCTCGCCCACTTTGATGGTTCGGGCACCTGCAGCAAGAGAAGAACTGAAGACACGCTTTCCCACGACAGATCGAGGTGTCGTCGGCACATACATGCCATTCTGATAGTCCAAAGTGTAAATCCAGCTTTGGGCAGAGGGACGGCAAACTTTGACATCTGGCACATTCGTCACGACACGAATCACGCCTAGCTGCTGGTCCGGATCAATCGTCACTCGCTCACCCGGCGAATCAGTTTGATCAAAGTCGAGATACCAGCCCACTTGCGTGGTCCAGTCCACCGGATCGCCGTTGACACTACGCTCGCCAGCTTCACCCTTCGCGATACTACGCGACGCCAGCAATTTACCTCCTCTTACATCGCCCAAGCCCTCTGCGGTCAGCGAGTCTTTGATCGTATAAAGTGATTGAACCTCTTGGTTCGTCAGGTCGGATACGCTCAGCTGACGTCCTGTGCCCACGGTGATAACGGGCACAGTCACATTACCAGAACGAATTTGCGATAACTCCACACGGGTCGTTACAGGCTGTACTTTGCTTTCGCGCACAAAGCGGGCAAGCCTGACTGCTTCCTTCCCTACAGGTGGGACCAGATCGTCAATATCGAAACGCCAGAGATTACCCGCCAAGTCAGCGCCATAAAAACGTAAAGCAGTATTGTCGAGCGCGTTTTCAACCCACGCATTAAGATGCGCGAGGCCGCTGGGGCTGTCGGTAGTGCCTTCACCCGTACTGATGGTATCGAGCAGCTTTCCGCTGTAGGCATCGAGCACATACAATCTCCCTTGTCCGTCACCTGGACTGGTGTTGTTGTAGCCTGAGGCCAGTACAACGACCCAGGTACCGTCACGTCGCTTGGTGATGACCGGTTTGCCCACCGCATATCCCAGATTGTCATTATTAAATTCCCACAAAAACTTAGGGCTGAGCGGATCAGTAATATCAAGTGCGAAATACGATCTCCCTGCCACCCCCAAACCATTAACCAAAATCGTTCGCCATTGCTTTGAGGTGCAGACGGTCTGTGATCCTGTGGGGCAAATATCTGCGGCTACCGGAGCACCATCAAGAAGATAGGTGAAATTTTTATCGAAATTCGTGTCGCTACTGCGCCATAAATTGGGCAGTACGGCAGGCGGTATGAATGCCCAAGCTTCATCGCCACTTTGGGCATTAAAGGCATGCAACATTCCATCGTTGGCAGCCAGGTACACCATGGGCTTACGATTGAGGGCCTCAACGTCCCGGAACGCGCCATAGTTCTCGTCGGCATAGCGAAACGTTGGACGACCTACATAGAGAGGGGGAGCATTGATCGGGGCGCCAAGTACATGTTCACGTCGCCGAAAAAATTTATTCGTGTTATCCGGATGAATTTCGAACCCACTTTGTCCACGAAGATAATTGACGACTCGCTCACCTGTGATCAGTAGCTTCTGATCTGCTGACAATGCAGCGCAC
Source organism: Burkholderiaceae bacterium (assembly GCA_044237595.1). GTDB lineage: Bacteria > Pseudomonadota > Gammaproteobacteria > Burkholderiales > Burkholderiaceae_D > Pernthalerella. The sequence goes on from JBIIEY010000261.1 coordinate 2,294, forward strand.
TGGGAAAGCCTCTCAGGAGATTTACAAAGACCGGTGAAATATCCTTGCTGAACAGTGTCAAGATTATGCCATTCGAAGGGCTTGAGCTCAGCTGACGCAATTGAAGCACGGATAAAAATTTTTCGCATATCCAAAGATTTCCCGACCCTCCCATCAAGTAGTCGAGCAGCCGACCATTCAGGTACCGTACTGATGCTGCCATCGCTCAAACTGATTCTGCGCGCTTCCAGTTCACCATCCCAGTAAATGCTGCGATAGGAAGAGGCAAACAAAAGATTATCGCCCTCTGCTGGTTCTTGGCTGCTGGTGGCAGCCGCAGCTGCCGCACCGGTGGCAGCGCGTATCTCGGCCATAGTCGATGACAACGCTCGCGCCAGAGATTGAGGATTCATCGCACTGAAATAACGGCCACCGCCATTGACTGCCGCATGCCAAAGATCATCAATGCGCTCGGGGCCGTTGAAAAATATAGGATCAGGCCAACTCAGTATGCCATCAACTATTTTTCGAAAATCACCGTCGTCGGCATTTAGATAATTTTCCTGATAACGGAGCGTGCCGCTGGCGCCGAGTCCTAATGTGTGGGTGATCATATGCTGATGATTGGGCCCTGAATTACCAGGACCCGAGGGAACATTATTCGTGCAGACATCAAGGTCACTACCGCAATTCCCCAGCTCAGAAGATCGCAGATCAGTCCGGTAATAGTAAGACGCCACATCAGCCAGCGTATCCATTGTGCGACCCTGGCGAGCTATCTCCTGAAAATCACCCACTTCAACGTTGAAAACCCCAAGGACTGTCAATACCGGTTTAGCTAGCGTAGCCTCATCCGGTGCAATAATCAGAATTTTATTGTCCTGTGATACGGCTCTGAACCCATTCCGATTGATCGCCAGAGCCACCTGATAGGCCATGAGAATTGCATCGCTCTCGAGATCATCCGTGTGTACAACCCCGGCCGCAGCACCGAGCAGCGACTTTCCCGCAACCTCCATTTTGTAAATACCGGTCGTTTCGTTTTTCGTCGCTGGCAGTGGTGTCACCGTCAGTGTTGCGACGCGTAGTGTTTTTCCGTTTTTATCACCGTCATAACGAGGGGGCGACAAGTCATTATCCTGGTCTCCGACATTCGTCGAACCGTCGATTTTCTTTGGGCCGTAGCTACTCGTCTCCCAAGCGGTGTTCCAGTAACCATCGGTAGAAAGAATCGTGAAATTCTGTTGACAGGAATAGCGGACAGGATCATCGCTGCCTGTCAGAAGCTTTCCTGCGTAAAGCCTTCCCGCCTTGGATAAAGCCGCACGCAATGGTGTGCTGGCGAGTGGGTGAAT